>NYYJ01000057.1 GCA_002686755.1 Verrucomicrobiales bacterium | reverse complement strand
GGCGAGACGGCCGACATCGCCATCCGGGCCGCGTTGACCGGTCACCTGGTGTTCAGCACGCTGCACACAAACGACGCCCCGGGCGCGTTCACCCGGCTGGTGGACATGGGCATCGAGCCGTTCCTCGTGGCATCGTCGGTGGAGGCCGTCATGGCCCAGCGGCTGGTGCGTACCATCTGCCCGAACTGCAAGGAGGAGCAGAAGATCGACCGCGACTACCTGCGGCAGATCAACTGCCCGGAGCACATCATCGAGTCCGGCACATTCCATCACGGGGTTGGTTGCGAGGATTGCCGCCAACAGGGTTACCAGGGGCGCCTGGCCATTTACGAGATGCTGGTGATGAGCGAGGCCATCCGGCCGCTCATCCTCAAGCGCGAGGCCTCATCGGTCATCGGACAGGCCGCGATCAACGAGGGGATGCGCACCCTGCGCGACGACGGGTGGCAAAAGGTGGTCGATGGCAAGACAACCATTGAGGAGATTTTGCGCGTGACCATGTCCGACGAGCATTTGAAGGAGGATTAGCATGGAAGTACTCCTTATTACGATACTCCCTATTACGATTTTTATTTTAAGTTCTATTTGGGCTGGAATCGATTCATCAAAAATAGAATTAAAAAAATATAAATCAGGGATCTCTTATGGCCCCATAGCCCTAACATTTTGTTGCCTAGCCTTATGGATAGTTGCATTCCCTTGGTACTTGGTTGTTCGTGCTAAAATAAAAGCTGGTTCAGCACAACTTAAAGAAGGCTTCGAGCTAACCACACTCCCGGTTGATGCAGAGGGGAAGGCGGCTCCACAAGATAATGAACTGGGTCGACAAGCAGTTGCTCGGCTTCGACCAGAAAAAGCGAAAACCAAATGGAGCAGTTGCAACCTGCTGGAGCCGGTCGCCGAGGGGAGCCGGTTGTGGCAGTTCTCCGTCTCGTCAAAAAAGGTAAAGCTTTCCGGCGACCTGCGCGTGGCTGAGGGCGACGATCCGCCGGCCAAGGCGGTGGGCAAGGATTGGAGCGACCTGCTCAGCCGCAAGCTGAACATCGCCACCCTGCCGCCGGAGAAGGTGTTTTTGCGCGTGGTCGAGATGCCGGCCTGCGAGCCGGACGAGCTGCTGCCGATGGTCGAGTTCCAGATCGAGGAGTTGTCGCCGCTGCCGGCGGTGCAGACCGTGTGGTCGGCCGAGGCGGTGCCCGGCTCCACCGGGGAAGGGGGCAACCAGACGGTGCTGGTCACCATTGCCGAACGCAGCGTGGTGGAGGAACGGCTCGAGGAACTCGAGGCTTCCAACTTCCTCGCCGACCGGGTGGAGGTGCCGCTGTTGCGCGAGCTGGTGCCCAGCGAGCCAAGGGCGGACGGGGCGCACATTCAGCTCGTGCAGGGGGCCGACTCGGTTCTGGCGCTGGTGGCGTGGTGGTTCGACGGCCGGCTGCGCGACATCAACTCATTCAATTTGCCGAACCACGAGGCCAGCCGCGATGTTCTCGTTGAAAAAATCAACAGCGTCGCCTGGGCGGGCGAGGTCGCCGGCTGGATGCCGGGCGAGCCGGCCTGCCACTTGGCCAAGCGCGGCGACGTGGCGGCCGACTGGAAGACCGCCTTGGCCAACTGCTTCGGCGAGCGCATCCGCGAGGTCGAGCCGGCGAGTGAGGTCGACCTGGCCACGACGGCCGTGGAATTTGCCGCCCGGGCAACGGCACCCGGCCTGATGATTGATGAGTACCGCACCCGCAATCGGCAGCGATTCCTGGACGGCCTCTGGATGGAGGGGATCAAGGGCGTGGTGGCGTTGATGCTGCTGGGGCTGCTCGGGTTTTACGGTTACGGGAGCATACTGGAGGGCACGCTGGAGGAGAAACAGCAACAGGTCACCGTCCGGTCAAACCTGTTCAACAAGGCGCTGCTGCTCAAGGCCAAGGTGGAGACGCTGGAAAAGCAAAAGGCGCTCAAGTACGCCGCGCTCGAGTCATGGTCCAAGGTGGCCACCGGGCTGCCCGGCGAGATGAAGTTTACCGAGTTGCGGTTCATGTCCAGTCGCTCGGTGGATGGCCGAACCAGCCGCGAGTTGCGGATCACCGGCTCGGCGGATGCCGGCAAGGCGACACTGGTGGACGATTATCAGCAGGCATTGGCGCGGATGGAGTCGGGCGAAGGTGAGGCGCTTTTCACCGGCGTGCGGGCCGAGTCAATCCGGCAGGATCTGAGAAAAAACCAGACCTATTGGCAGTTGAAATGTGAGTTCGATGGCGAGTAAAGAGAGCATATTTGACAAGTTGAACCTGAGCAGCGGCGAACGGCGGCTGGTCATGTTCGTGCTCGTGGTGTTGTTTTGCGCGTTGACGTGGATGGTGTGGGGGATGATTCCCGATCCGGGGGCAACCCAGGAAAAAATTCGCCAGGCCGACAATGACCTGACGCGCTTCAAAGGGGAAATCAGCAAGACAGACGAATACAACCGCCGGGTTAGGGAACTGGAGGGCATGGGCTCCGCCGTGGTGCCGATCGAGCAGGAAGTGAACATGCGCCGTACCATCAATAACCTGACGGCTGCCAACGGCGTGCGGGTGACCCGGCTCGGGCGTACGACCACCAAGACCAATGAGTTTTTTCAAGAGTACACCATGCGCGTCGATTTCTCCAGCAAGGAGAGCGACATTGTCAACTTCCTCTGGAAGCTCGGTGAGAGCGACTCGATGGTGCGCGTGAGCGACCTGCTGGTGAAGCCGGACAAGAATCGTTACCGGCTTGACGGCTGGATGAACCTGACCGCCAGCTACCAGAAAGACATCAAGGCGCCGAGGCCAAGGTCTGCCGCCGAGGCCGAGCCGAAGCCGGAAGCGGCCAAGCCGGAGGCCAAGCCCACTGTTGTCGCTAAACCGGAACCGACCAAGCCGGCCGCTGAGCCGGAAGCGGCCAAGTCGGAGGCTAAGCCAAGCGGCAGCAAACGTACCGTGCCCAAGCGCACGGTGCCGACGCGGCGAGTTCGCCCGACTCAAAACAATTGATCCATGAAACTTTACATCAAACACTTAAGAGCCATGAAAAATCTGACAACCGTTGCCCTGGCGCTGGCGTTTGCCGCGCTTGGCCAAGCGCAGCCCGTGAATCCGCCCGCCCCGCCCGCCCCGCCGTCTCCCGGCAACGCCGCCGCTGCGGCTCCAGCCGCCCCGGTCAACGCGGCCCCGGCCGACGCACAGATCATCCCGATGGCGGACATGCAACTGGTCAACATGCCGCTCGAGCAGTTCCTCGAGATTTACGCCAACTACGTCAAGCGCACTATCCTGCGGGCCTCGGCATTGCCCAACCTCAATGTCACCCTCAAGGCGCAGACCCCGCTGACCATCGAGGAGGCCATCCAGGCGATGGACAGCGTGCTCTCGCTCAACGGCTATACGACCATCCCGGTGGGGGAGAAGTTTGTCACCTTCGTGCCCAGCGCCAACGCGCTGCAGGAGGGTGCGGCGTTCTCGACCATCACCACCTCCGAGGAATTGCCGGAGGCCAACCAGTACATCACCCACATCACGCAGTTGAAGCACCTCCTGCCGAGCGAGGCGGTCCCGATGCTCACGCCGATGGCCAAAAACGCCGCCGGCATCGTCGCGCTCGATGTCAGCAAGACACTCGTCCTCCGCGATAACTCCTCCAACATCAAGCGGATGCTTGAACTGATCGAGCGAATCGACATCAAGCCGGAGGAGGATTACAAGCTCAAGGTCATCCCGATTCGCTACGGCAAGGTGGAGGAAATCTACGCCACCATGCAGGACCTGATCAGCGGCACCGGCGGTTCCCGGCCGAGTGCCTCCAGCAGCTCGCGAACCTCACCCAGTTCGAGAACCTCCTCCAGCCGCACCGGTTCGTCCAGGGGAACCTCCTCGCGGGGCCTGTCGTCAAGCCGCGGCGTGAGGCCGATGCAGACCTCCTCCGGCAGCAGCTCCTCCAACTCGTTCCGCAACCGCCTGCAGGGCATCGTGAACCGTGCCGCCGGCGGCGACATCGAAATTCTGGAGAATGCCCGAATCATCCCCGACTACCGCTCCAATTCGCTCATCATCTTCGCCAACGAGGAGGATATGGTGAAAATCGACGAGATCGTCGGCCACGTCGACAGCCTGTTGGCGCAGGTGCTCATCGAGGCCATCATCGTGAATGTGACCCTGTCGGACGCGATGGACGTGGGCGTCAACGCCTTCATGCATGAGGCTGCCGGCCCGGGTGACACCCGCCATATAGGTGGCTTCATGAACGGCGGCCCGTCCACCGGTGGTTCCACGCCCGTGACACCGCCAACCACAAATGTCACCCCCGGCCAAGGTGCGGGGCCAGGAGGCGGCCAACAGGGGGGCGGCAACAATGCCAGCAACGTGGCGGCCGCGGCCGGCAACACCCTGCAATCGCTTGGTGCTGGCGCGTTGGCGGGCGGATTCTCCTATATCAGCCGCTACGACAATACACTCGAGTTTGCCATGAGCGCGCTGGCCAACAACAGCACAGCCAAGGTCCTGCAGACCCCGCGCGTGCAGACCAGCCACGCCGTTCCGGCCAGCTTCATAAACGGCGAGCAGGTGCCGTATCAAAGCGGCGGCGGCTACGGCGGCGGCTATGGGGGGGGGTATACTTCATTCATGGAAGTCGGAATCACGTTGGATGTAACACCGTACATCACGCCAGACAACCTGGTGGTGATGGAGATTTTTCAGGAGATTTCCGAGTTGGAGGGGTACATGGATTTGGGCGGTGGCCAGACAGCCGACAGCGGCACGAAAGCCCCACAAATCACCACGCGCTCGGCCGAGTCGACGGTGTCCGTCAAGGACGGCGACACGATCCTGCTGGGCGGCTTCATCCGGACGGCCAAGACCGGCAGTGAGTCGGGCGTGCCGTTCATCAAGGACATCCCGCTGCTGGGCAACCTGTTCAAGAGCCAGTCCAACACGAATAAGCGCTCGGAGTTGCTCGTTCTGATCCGGCCGACCATCCTCAAGACGCCCGAGGACGCCGCCTTGATCGTCTCGCAGGAGCGCCAGCGGCTGCCCGGCATTCGCGAGGCTGAGGCCGAGTTCAAGGCCGACGAGGAAACCCGACAGCGCCAAGTGGAGAAAAAACTCTCCGGGATGAGCGATAAAAAGAAAGAAATCTTCTCTCGGCAGACCCGCTCCAAGCCGCCGTTCAACTAATCGCCGCGTACAGCCGCTCGTACTCGGCCGTGGTTTGAGCCCACGAGAAGTCGGCGCGCATCCCGTTGTCGCGAACCCTGGCCAAGCGGGAGCGATCGGCATACAGGGCCAACGCCTGGCCAAGCGCCTGGCCAAGCGCCTCNACCGAGCAGTCGNCAAACTTGATCCCGGTNGCCGTCTCGTCGCCTTGGCCAAGGTCGATGATCGAATCCTCCAGCCCGCCAGTGGCGCGCACGACCGGCACCGCCCCGTANCGCAGGCTGTAAAGCTGGTTCAGNCCNCACGGCTCGAAGCGNGATGGCATNACAAAAAAATCACTTCCGGCCTCGATGCGATGCGCCAAGCGCGNTGTCGTANCCGANCNTCACGGCGACTTGTCCGGGGAATCGCCCAGCCAGTCCGCGCATCGCCTCCTTGAGCCAAGGGTCGCCGCTGCCCAGCCCGGCAAATTGAAACGCCGCCCCGCCTCTTAACTGTTCCTCCAGCGCGCCCAGCAGGAGGTCGAGCCCCTTCTGTTCGGCGAACCGGCTGATGTTCCCGAATAACGGTATATCGTCGAGCNGCGNCAGGCCAAGCTCANGCTGCAGCGCGGNCTTATTGACGGCTTTGCCGTCGGGCGCGTCGGCGGAGTAGGCGGCGGCGAGGTGCGGGTTGTCTGTCGTGTTCCATTCAGCGTAGTCGACTCCGTTCAAGACACCGGTGAACGCCTTGCCCTTGGCCTGAAACACGCCCTCGAGCCCGCAGCCATACTCGGGCGTCAGCAATTCCTCGGCGTAGCGGGGGCTTACCGTGGTGGCCAGGTCGGAATAAACGATCCCGCCCTTGAGCAGGTTGAGGTCGCCGTAAAACTCAAGCCCCCGTCTGTCAAAGCAGTCGCCTTGCAGACCGGTCAGCGCGAATTTCTCCGCCGGAAAACGGCCCTGGTAGGCGGCGTTGTGAATGGTGAAGACCTTGCCGGTTCGCGCTTGGCGAAGCAGCGGCATGGCAAGCGCGGTCTGCCAATCGTGAGCGTGGACGATCTCCGCATGTCTGGCCAGGCGGGCGACACATTTTGAAAAAAAGATGAACCGCTCGGCGTCATCGCCGTGGCCGTANATGCCGTCGCGATCGAACCACCTTGGCTCGTCGACAAACAGCACGGTCAGGTTCGGCTCCGGCTCAAGCCGCCAAACCTTGGTCGGCAACTCCGCTTGGCCAAGCGGCTCGAGGTGGGGCCATTGTTCGCGGATACCGCGATACAGCGGCGTGACGAGCGTGACCGAGTGACCGGCCGCCGCCTGAGTCTTGGCCAATGCCGCCGTGGCATCCGCCAGTCCGCCGGTTTTCGAGTACGGGAACACCTCACCGCTGGCGTGGAGGATGTTCATGACTGAGTCGCCGGGTTAATTCGCTGGGATGCGGTCGGTGCGCAGGTAGCTTTGCAGGGGTTCGGGAATCAGAATGCTGCCGTCGGGTTGCTGGTAGGTCTCGATCAACGCGACGAAAAGCCGCGCGAGTGCGGTGCCGCTGCCGTTTAGAATGTGCGGGTGTTGGTTTTTGCCGTCGGCATCCTTGTAGCGCAGGTTCATCCGGCGGGACTGGTAGTCTTCGCAGTTGGAGCAGCTGGACACCTCGAGGTAGTCGCCCTGTCCGGGTGCCCACACCTCGATGTCGTAGGTGGTGGCGCTGCCGAAGCTCATGTCGGCAGTGCAGAGCTGCAGGATTCGGTAGTGAAGGTTGAGCGACTGCAAAATCTTCTCGGCGTTGCCGAGCATTTTCTGGAGTTCATCGTAGCTGCCCTCCGGCTCGACGACCTTGATGAGTTCCACCTTGTCGAATTGGTGGACGCGGATCATGCCGCGTGTGCCGACGCCGGCTGCCCCGGCCTCGGCGCGGAAACATGGGCTGTAGGCGCAGTAATATTTTGGCAGTTCCTCTTTTTTCAAAATCTCCTCGCGGTGGATGTTGGCGACCGGTGCCTCGGCGGTGGGGATGAGGTACAGTTTGCCGCGGCTCTCTTCGTCGAGTCCCTCCTGTACCATGTAGGCCTGATCTTCGAACTTGGGGAATTGGCCGACGCCGATCATGCAGTCGTAGCCGACCATGAACGGCGGCGACACCTCGGTGTAGCCGTGCTCGTGCACGTGCATGTCGAGTAGGTACTGGATCAACGCCCGCTCCAGCCGCGCCCCCCAGCCGCTGTAAAGCAGGAAGCCGCTGCCGGCGAGTTTGGCGCCACGGGCAAAGTCGACGAGGCCAAGTGACTCGCAAATCTCCGTGTGCGGTTTGGGCTCGAAATCAAAACCGGGCTTTTCGCCCCACTGGCTGATTTCGGTGTTGTCCTCCTCGGACGCGCCAACCGGCACGTCAGCGTGGGGCAGGTTGGGCAGCCGAAGCAGGATGTCGCGCAGGTCGGTATCCAGTTGTCCGGCCCTGGCGTCCAACCCGGAAATCTGGTCGCCGATGTCGCGCACCTGGGCCTTTTTTGCCTCGGCCTCCTCGATTTTTTTTTGGCCCATGAGCGCGCCGATCTCCTTCGACGCGGCGTTGCGCTTGGCCTTGAGTTCCTCGACCGCGGTGATGGCCTCGCGGCGCTCGGCGTCGAGTCGCACGACATCGTCCACCTTGGCGGCGAATTCCTCCCCGCGGGTGGCGAGGCGTTCGCGGATGTGATCGGGATTCTCCCGGAACTGTCTGATATCCAGCACGGGCGGGAGTATAGGGGGGTTCTTTGGGGGCGCAAGGCATTGACTCGGCCGGGGCCGGGAGGCCATAATCCGGGCTGTTACCGCTCGAACCAAACCCGATCATTAACGCAACCCAACCATGAGTTCCCTGATTCACCGGGCCAGGCATATGGCTTTCCGCTGGAGGATTCTCCTCGTCCCCGTTTTCATCACCGCCGGCATGGCGTTTGCCGTCAACTGGGCGGGCAGCCCACCCGATGCCGACGCGCCGCGCGAGACGCCACCGATCACGCTATCCGACCTCGACGGTGACGGTGACCTCGACATGCTGGTCGAGTCGCCTGCCCCGCTTGGCCAGGCGGACGGCGGGGCGGTCGACGTGTTTACGAACGACGGCGACCGGATGACGCCGCTGGCCGTCGGCTTGGCCAAGCGCGAGCTGGAGTCCGGCTTGGGCGACCTGCTGCCGGGCTACGCACGGTGGCTCGCCGGGGAGGGCAGTGCCGCCGCGTTGCCAAGCGACGATTTGGTCGGGGGCACTCCGCTGCCGCCGCTGCCACCCGCCGCGCCGGAGCGCTTCGACACGACGCCAAGCACGCTGGGTGACGACTACCCGGAGATTCGCACGTTGACGATCAACTTCACCGCCTTGGCCAAGCGGGTGGCTGAGGCCAACCCTGAGCCGGACGAGACCATCCGGCGACATCGTTTGTTGAGCCTCCAAAAAATGGGCGCGCCGGGCGAGGCGGCCAAGCCGCGGCCAAGCGGCCCGAGGCCATTGGGCGGCGACTTTGAGCCGGGCGTGCGGGATCATTTTTTGGGTGTGATCGACAATCACACGGCCATCCCGGCGGACACGCACGGAGCGGTCGGTCCGGAGCACCTGATGGTGGCATTGAACACCGAGATCGCCATCCAGACGCGCGAGGGTGAGTTGTTGAGCAAAGTGGGTCTCGGCGACTTCTGGGCCGGCTTCAGCCACGGGTTTGTGTTCGACCCGAAGGTTGTTTACGACCATCTGGCAAAGCGCTGGGTGGTCTTCACCATTGCCGATGTTAATACTGTCAAGTCGGCGGTTCTTATCGCCTTATCAAAGACGGCCGATCCGACTAGTGACTGGGACATGGCTTCGATCCGTGTGCATCCGGAAGCGCTCAAGGATAACTACCTGTATGCTGACTATCCCAGTATTGGTTACAACAAGAAATGGCTGGCAGCTTCCGTTAATCTCTACAAGGGAACCAACGAAGTCGCAGGCACCAAGGAGTTTATAGGTTCGCGTATTTTTGCTTTTCATAAGCCGGAGTATATTCAGGGGGGAAAGGCATATTATACACAGTTTGATGATCCCGGTTTTTTCACGGTTGTTCCGGCGACAACATATGATGCTAACGATACCAACCTGCTGTTCATCACAGAGCAGAGCACGCATGCACTGCGGATCAGCGCCCTGTCCGGGCGGGTGGGCCAGGAGCATTACACCCCGCATTACGCTCGAACGGCACTCGAGGGCATCACGGCGTGGGAGTTCTCAATTGGCAAGACGAACATCTCGCCGCAAAAGGCTTCCGCCAAGAGCATCTTCGCCAACGACTCTCGCATGCACGCCTTGGCCAAGCGCAACGGCAAGCTGTGGGCGGCGCACCATGTCTTTCTGCCGGAGGGCGTCACCAACGTGAACCGAACCGCCATCCAGTGGTGGAACCTCGAGACCAACGCGACGATCATCCAGCGCGGCTACATTCAGGACACCAACGCCGTCAAGCAATACACCTTTCCCAGCCTAGCGGTGAATAAAAAGGGTGATGTGCTGATCGGCTACTCCGGTTTCTCCAAGGACACTTACGCCAGCGCTTATTATTCCTACAGGCAGGAGTCCGATCCACTTGGCAAAATAAGTAAGCCTGCGCTGTTCAAGGGCGGCGTCGCCCCGTACGTGAAGTTGCGCGCTGACGGCCGCAACAGCTGGGGAGACTACAGCGCCGCGCAGGTCGATCCCAACAACGACACCGACATGTGGACCATCCAGATGTACGCCGAGACGCGCAATACCGAGCAGAAAAACATCCCGGATCAAAAGCGCGACCGGTGGGGCACGTGGTGGGGCTTTATGGCGTTCCAGCCGGATGACCCGCCGGTGGTTACGCAACAGCCGGCCAGTCAGACAGTGATGCAATTTGGCTCGACCGTCTCGCTGAACGTGCAGGTCAAGGGTGCCGCGCCGTTCACTTACCAGTGGCGGTTCGGGAAAAAGGACATCGCCGGGGCCACGGCGGCAACCTACACGATCGACAATTTTCAGCCTGAACACATGGGCCGTTACGAGGTGGTGATTCGTAATGCCACCGGCTACACGCGCAGCAAGACCGCCGTGCTCGACGCCATCCTGCCGACGATCGCCGCGCCGGACT
The DNA here is from genome assembly GCA_002686755.1 of Verrucomicrobiales bacterium. Lineage (GTDB taxonomy): Bacteria > Verrucomicrobiota > Verrucomicrobiia > Limisphaerales > UBA1096 > UBA1096. The sequence goes on along the minus strand of NYYJ01000057.1, from coordinate 10,106 downwards.
TGGCCAAGCGCATCAGCGGTGCCAACGTCACCATGACCGCCGCGCCGACGCCGGTTGAGACGGTCATCGGTATCCACACCAACGTCGTATTGCGCGTCGAGCCGCACGGCACGGGGCCGTTCGCGTACCAATGGAGCTTCAACGGCGAGGCGATCGACGGGGCCACCGCCGACACGGTCGACCTCGGCGTGATGACGCCGGACACCGAAGGCAACTACTCGGTGAACATCCGCACCGCCATCGGCGAGGCCACCTCCGAGCCGACGGCGCTCGAGTGGCTGATCTTCGACGAGCCGGAGTTTTTCAACGTCAGCCTCACCGAGGCGCAGCTTGAATTTCAGGTGAGCGGGCACCGTTGGACGACCAATGTGTTCGAGTACTCCGGCGACCTCCGAAACTGGAAGCTGCTGAAAAAGGGCGGCAAGGAGGACGAGATGTTCAACGCCTCCGGCGAAAACAGCAAGTCGGTCAACCGGCCCGAGGGTCTCAAAAAGCTGTTCGTCCGCGCGCTGCTCAAGACGGAGAAATACTCGAAAAACGCCATCGGCTTCGTGCGAGTGACCTATCCCAAGGGCAAATCGCTCATCGCCAACCCGCTCGATCGCGAGGACGGAAACACGGTGGCCAATCTGTTCGCCTCCCTGCCGGAGGGCAGCAGCTTGGCCCAGCTTGACGAGGACGGTGGCGAGTTGGTGGTGAACGTGTTCGAGGGTGGCGCATGGGGCAACCCGGCGATGACGCTCGATCCCGGCGAAGGCGCGGTGCTCGACAACACCGGCGAGGGGCCGGTCGCGGTGGAGTATTATGGGGTGGCATTGCAGGGCGACTTGGCCTCGGCCATCCCGGCCACGGCAGCGTTCCGCAGCGCGATGACGCCGGTCGACGGCGGTGTCACCACCGCGCTTGGCCTACCGACGGCCGACGGCCTGCAGGTGCAGTTGTTTGACAACGCTTCCGGCGCGTACGTCACCCATACGTTCACCGACGGCGCATGGCAGCCGACCGAGCCGGTCATCGCTCTTGGCCAAGCGTTCCGCGTTATCTCCGGCTCGGCGTTCGAGTGGAGACAGTCTGTCGCATACAACGAGATCATCCTGCCGGAGGTCACGACGCAGCCGGAGGACCAAGTCGTCACGAGCGGCTCGTGGCTCTCGTTGTCCGTGCGCGGCAAGGGCGATCCGCTTATCTACCAATGGTATCTAAACGGCGAGGCGATCGACGGCGCGATCCGCAGCGCAGTGGCGTTCGAGACAGCCACGGAAGCCGAGGCCGGCCAATACACGGTTAGGCTCACGAACCGTTTCGGCGCGGTCACCAGCCTTCCTGCGAATGTAGCGGTGCATTACGTCATCAACCGCGACACCACCGGCGCAGGACGCATCGTGCTTGACCCGTTGCAGGATCATTACGCGCCGGGGACGCAAGTCACCTTCACCGGTGTGCCGGAGGAGGGCTACTCGTTCGCAAGCTGGGGCGGCGACGCGAGCGGCGACTCCGCGCAAACCACCGTTGCCGTCGATAAGCACCTCACGGTGACCGCTGATTTTTCACGTGACTATAGAATGCCGACGCTGACTAATCCGCATTTCCGTGCGGATGGCAATTTCGAGTTTACCGTTGAGGCTGAACCGGGTGTGGAGAACAACATTCAGCTAAGTTTCGACCTAGAGAACTGGATCGATCACCGTACAGACACAAACCTCACGGGCAAACTACATGTGCCAGTTATTCCGACGGTCGGGGCCAAGGGCATGTATTTCCGCGTGCTCGTCACCGGCAAGGGCTATTCGGACAATATCGTCGGCTACCGGCTGCTCGAGGTGCCCGTTGGCAAGTCGTTGCTGTCCAATCCATTGGCCAAGGGCGATAACACGATCGCCACCCTGCTGCCCGGCGGCCCGGCCAAGCTGACCGTCTCGACCTGGGATGGCGCCTCGTGGCAGGCGAGCACGTTCGGTGAGGCCTGGAGTGAAGCCGGCCTCGTCGTCGCACCGGGCCAGGCGGCGATGTTCGACAACAACACCGGCGCCGCGCTGACACTGCAATTCACCGGTTCGGTCGTGCAGGGCAGCCTGTCGTCGCCGCTGCCAAGCGGCGTGTCGTACCACGCCGCCACGCTGCCGATCGAAGGCGACCTGACGACGGACTTCGGTTTCCCGGGCGTTGAAGAATTGCAGGTTGCGCTGCTCGACAACGCCACCGGCGACTGGAACACATCGACCTTCGCCAACGGCGCGTGGAGCCCGGGCGAGCCGAGCTTGGCCGCCGCGCAGGGCTTTCGCGTGACGGCCAGCGCGGCGGCGAGTTGGGATCGCGACATCAATCTAAACTCACAGGGCACGCCGAAGATTGCCGTGCAGCCGGTCGGGGCCATGCGCATCGCCGGTCAGCCGGTCGCGTTCAGCGTTGAGGCCACCGGCACGCCACTCGAGTACCAGTGGCGCTTCAACGGCTTGAACATCGCCGGTGCCAATGCCGCGACGCTCGAGTTGACCAACGTGCAGCAGGCCAACGCGGGCGACTACTCGGTCTACATCAGGAATCCGTTCGGCAACATCCTCAGCGACACTGCCAGTCTCGCGGTGCATTACACGCTGGGCGTAGCCGGGGCGGGACATGGCACCGTTTCACACGCGCCGAATCTGGAGACATACCCGAACAAGGCCCGCGTGGTGCTCAGCGCCGCCCCGAAAAAAGGATATGTCTTCACCGGCTGGAGCGGCGCGGCTAGCGGCATCGCCAACCCGTTGGCGGTGACGATGGACGCGAACAAGGTGATCACCGGCTCGTTCACGCGAGGGGTCGTGCCGCCGGAGTATCGCAGCGTGACGATCAATGACGTCGGCCAACTCGAGTGGGTGCAGGTCGGGCGTCCCGGCAAGACGCTGACTTCCGACTACTCGCTCGATCTGCTCAACTGGAAGGATTTCACCAGTGACAGCAGTGCTTCGGGCGAAATGCGGGTTCCGTTCAACCGGCCGGAGGGTGTCCGCAATCTGTTTATCCGAATGTGGGAGGAGGACACCGGTTACGCGGCCCGGGCGATCGGCTACGTGACGCTGACGCTGCCATCGGGCAAGTCGTTGATTGCCAATCCCTTGGCCAACGGCGGCAACCGGGTCTCCGACATTCTGCCCAGCGTCCCGGNTGGCAGCACCTTGGCNAAGTTCAACCCGGCCACNGGCAAGTGGGAGACCAACACATTCACCGACGCGTGGAGCCAGCCCGGCATGACGCTGGCCCCGGGCGAGGGGGCGGTGCTCGACAACAAGGGCGATGCGTTCGACGTGTTGCTGGCCGGCTTCACGGCGTGGAAAAAAACGTCACTGTCCCTTCCGGCGGGCGACTCGGTGGTGTCGCCGCGCTTGGCCAAGGGCGGCCTGTTGAGCAGNCGGCTTGGCCTGCCGCTGGCCGAGGGGCTCGTGGTGAAACTGCTCAACAACGCCACCGGCGGCTACGATGCGTACACGGTCTCAAACGGTGCCTGGTCGCCGGGTGAGCCATCGGTGGCGCTTGGCCAGGCGTTCATCGTGACTGCGCCCAGCGCGTTGAACTGGAGTCACGATCCAACGCTGCCGCAGGTCACGGTGCAGCCGTCGGACGCGCAGGTGTTGTCCGGGAGCAAGGCCGGGTTCATCGTCAAGGCCGTTGGCGAGCCGCTCACCTACCAATGGCTGTACGACGGCAAGCCGCTTGGCGGGGCGACTGCGTCGGCGGTCCAGTTGCCGGTCGCGACGATCGCCAACGCCGGTCGCTACTCGGTGCTGGTGAGCAACGGCTTCGGCAAGACGGTCAGCGAGCCGGCCCGGCTCGATATTTATTACAAGCTGCAACTGGCGCTCGAGGGCCGCGGCGGCATCGCGATGGAACCGCAAAAGTCGGTGTTCCTCGCCGGGAGCAAGGCGACCCTGTCAGCAACGGCGGCGACCGGTTACTCGTGGATGCACTGGAGCGGCGACGCGGCGGGGAGCGACGAGACCATCACCGTCACGATGGACGCCCACAAGGCGATCACCGCCAACTTCAGTCGCGACTACATTTTGCCCGACCTCAGCGAGGCCGGTTTCGATGAAAAGGGCCGGTTCGTTTTCCTGCTCACGAGCGAGCCGGGCGCGAACTGCCAGATCCAGGGTTCCACCGACGGCGTGCGTTGGTACAAGCTCGTCGATTACCAGAACAAGAGCGGACGGGTGCGCATCCCGATGGCGTACAACGCCAACGCGGGCAAACAATTCGTTCGCGTGCTGGTGGCGGATGAACTGGCTCCGGGCCGTATCGCCGGTCATTCGCGCAACGGCGTCGGCTACATCAACCTCGACATCCCGCCGGGCCAGTCGCTCCTCCATGTGCCGATGGCGCTGACCGGCAACAAGACCGTCGCCGCGCTGTTCCATGGCGCGGCCAACGGCTCGAAAGTGGCCATTTTCAACGCTGAAACCGGCGAGTGGGCCGAGGGCGAACTGGGCGACACATGGAGCAACGCCGCCGCCGAGCTTGGCCAAGGGAGCATTTTCAAGTTCACCAACCCGGACTCGAAGTCTCTCCGCGCGGTGTTCGTCGGCTCGTACCTTGGCCAAGGGGCCGAGCTGAGCTTGGCCAANGGCGCGGGGTACTTCGGCTACCCGTCGCCGCTTGCTGGCGCNGCTGGTTACGATTTGCAATTCCCCGCCTCGGCCCCGGNCGGAACAAGGCTTGGCCTGTTGCAAGCCAACGGAGATGTCGCCTGGCACACGTACGACGGCGCGGACTGGAGTCCAAGCGAGCCGAGCCTCGCCACGATGCAGGCCGTGCAGGTGGAGTTGCCCGCCGATCTCGCGTGGGCGACCCACGGCATGCCGGACTTTAACAGCAAGCCGAAGTTGCGCTCCATCTCCGGTGCCGGCACCTACCTCGCCGGGACGGAAACGCTGCTGATCGGGCTGGATGCCGTTGGCACTCCGATGACGATCCAATGGACCAAGGACAACCAGCCGATCGCGGGCGCGACCCAATGGCAGTTGCAGTTGGTGAACCTCGCGCCGGGCCACGCCGGGCGGTACGCCGTCACGATGCGCAACGCCTTCGGCATCGAGAACAGCAACCCGGTTGAGGTCAATGTGCATTACTCGCTCACGACAACCGTCGCGGAGGGCGACGGTACGATTGAGGTCAACCCGCTTCTCGACAGTTACCCGCCGGACACCACCGTCACCCTCACAGCCAAGCCGGGCGCGGGGCTGGGCTTCGAGGAGTGGGAGGGCGACGCCAGCGGCACGGCCGAGTCAGTCACGCTGGTGATGGACGACCACAAGTCGGTCTCGATCCGTTACCTCGCCGACAACCAGTCGCCGACGGTGGCCATCACCTCGCCGAAGCACGGCCGCTTCTTCAGCGCGCCGAGTGACGTAGTCATCACGATCGACGCCGCCGATCCCGACGGATCGATCGCGGCCGTCCTGTACGAGCGCAAGCTGATCGATGCGACCGAATGGACCACGCTTGGCCAAGCGGCCGACGCTGCCGCGCCGTTCACGTGGGAGGGCGCGACGGAGGGCGTGTACGAGATCCGCGCCACGGTCACCGACAACCGCGGCAGCACGGCCACGTCGGCCCCGATCCAGATCACCCTCACCACCGGCAATCTGCCGCCGGTGATCGTCAGCACCTCGCCGGCCGCGGGCGATTACCTGCCGGTACCGGGCAAGTTCACCTTCACGGTCGTGGCGTACGATCCCGACGGCGAGGTCAAGTCGATCAGGATAAACGGAGGATATAAATTCACAAAAGTGAATGGCCCGGATTACTGGACCGAGAATGATGACGGCGTAGTGCTGACCGATATCCGCTGGGAAGGTGGGGCTTTCCCAAACTCTGCGCCGACGATATTCACCGTAGATGTCGAGGACGACAAGGGCACGCTCACAACCGAGAAGGTGCATTTCACCGTAAACCACGCGCCGACCATCGAGCTGACCTCGCCGGCGAGCGGCGCGGAATTTGTCTTCCCGGCGACCGTCACTCTTGCGGCCACCGCGTCCGACAATGCCGCGGACGGCGTGTTGCGGCAGGTGCAGTTCTTCGTCAATGGCGAGCCGATGGGAACGGCAACCAAGGCTCCATTCGAGACCGACTGGGCCGTCACGACTCCCGGCGACTACGAGATTACCGCGGCGGTGACCGATTTCCATTACCAGGTTGTCACGACCGCCCCGGCCAGCGTCACCGTGACCCAGGGTGCGGAGATTGCCCTGACCGCGCCGGCGGCGGACATCGCATTCGCGCCGGGCGGGACAACCCGCTTGGCGGCCAGCGTGACGCAGGGCGCAGCCGCCATCAGCAAGGTGGAGTTTTTCAAGAACAACCAGTTAATCGGCACCGACACCGAGGCACCGTACGAACTGGACTGGACCGAGGCGGAGACCGGCCGGTACGCCATCACCGCCCGGGCGACCGACGCCAAGGGCGGCACAGCGACGACCGGTTCGATCGAGGCGATCGTGTTTGACAGCGCCCCATTCCCCGCGCTTGGCCTGCGGTTGTGGCTGGACGGGGGCAGCGTGACGAGCGCGGACGGCAAGGTGAGCGCTTGGTCGGACCGAACGCCATTTGGCCACGACATCGCCCATGCGGAAGTCGACAAGCAACCGGCCCTGGCCTCCGACGGCATCAACGGCCACCCGGCCGTGGTGTTCGATGGCGAGGATGATGTCCTGTTACGCGCGGATGTGCCCGGCGCGGATCTATTGAGCGGCACCGATGTGAGCCTCTTCCTCGTGATGAAACAGAACCGGGCAAGCGCGAACAACGCCGTGCTGGGATGGGAGTCCAACAGCCACCTCAACCATCTGGATTTGCTGTTTACCTACAACGACCAGTTGCTCTTCGACCACGGCAACGCCTCGGCCGGGGGCCGGATCTCGGCGTCGCAGCCGGAGCGCTGGGATGACCTGTGGAACTTGGTGGAGGTGTACCGCACGGGNCAGNNNGGTCGNGTGGCGGTGGCGGGCGAGACCGTGTTCAGCGGCACGTTTGCCGGAGAACTGGAGGTGGATGTCGACGGCGCATTGACCGTGGGCGGAGTCGGGGGGCTGCAGTTTGGCGGGGCAGTGGCCGAGGTGCTGGTGTACAACCGGGCGTTGAGCGATGCGGAAGTGGCGCAGATCCGCAACGTGATGGCGACCAAGTTTGACCTGCCGGTGTCGGCGAACCAGCCGCCGAGCGTGACGNTNACCCAGCCGGAGGCCGGGACATCNCTCAAGGCCGGGAANACCCTGGCATTGGTGGCGAGCGCGAGCGACTCGGACGGGAGCGTGGTGAAAGTGAGATTCCTGGCAAATGGCCAGGTGATCGGCGAAGACGCCGAGGCACCGTACCAACTGGAGTGGACACCGGCTGAGGCGGGCGATGTGGTCCTGAGCGCCGAGGTGATCGACGACCGGGACGGCCTGGGNAGTTCGGCTNCAGTGAGCGTGACCGTGCGTCCGCCGAACGNNGNNCCGGAAGTGGTGATCAGTTCNCCCAACGCNGGNCANGGCGTGAGCGTTGGGGCNACACTCAAAGTGAGCGCGAGCGCCACAGACAGCGACGGCGAAGTGGTGCAGGTGGAGATCNTGGCNGGAGNNGAGAGCTTGGCCAAGCGGAGCGAAGGGCCGTTCGAGNCCNACTGGAGCTTGGCCAAGGCGGGCCTGCAAAGNGTGACCGTGCGAGCGACCGACAACGACGGGGCGGTGAGCGAAGCCAGCGTGAGCGTGGCCGTGTACAGCGAGACGCCGGTGCCGGTCGACGGCCTGCGGCTGTGGCTGGACGGGAGCAGCGTGACGAGCGCGGACGGCAAAGTGAGCGGCTGGACGGACCGAACGCCATTTGGCCACGACATCGCCCAAGCGGAAGCCGACAAGCAACCGGCCCTTGCCGCCGACGGCATCAACGGCCAACCGGCAGTCGAGTTCGACGGAGCGGACGACGTGCTCGTTCGGCGGGACGTGGCTGGCGGAGCACTCCTCTCACCCGACGCCGTGAGCGTTTTTGCTGTTGTGCAGCAGAAGTGGCAAAGTGCGGTAAACACGCTTTTTGCTTGGGAGGCGCCGAACTACAAAAATCATCTGGCGTTGCTGACGAGTTACAACAACCAGTTTTTGATCGACCACGGCAACGCATCGGAGGGAGGCCGTGTCAGTGCCGCACAGCCGGACGGCTGGGACGACGCATGGCACGTGCTCGAGTTTGTTCGGGAAGGCAGCACAGCGATGGTGAGTGTGGACAGTGACGCGCTCGAACTGGGCGAGTTCGGCAGCACGCTGGACGTGTCCGTGTCCGGCACGCTGAGGGTGGGCGAGGCGGCGAGCCTGGCGTTTGGCGGCGGGGTTGCCGAGGTGCTCGTGTACAACCGCGCGCTGGGCACCAGTGAGCGTGAGGCGGTCGGCAAATACCTTGGAGTGAAGTACGGATTCATCGAGGACGTGACCCCGGTCGACCCGACCGCGCCGACGCTCAGCGCGGCGCAGGCGGCGGCGGACAACAAGTTCCGCTTCCTCGTCACCGGGGACAAGGGCGGCAAGGTCGTGCTGCAATTCTCCGAGAATCTCGACAACTGGACCGACCTGCAGACCTACGCCAACGAGAGCGGCCAGTTGTGGATCAACATCAACCGCGGCGCGGATGCCGGTCGCCTGTTTTTCCGCGTGCGCGCCGAGTGAGCAGCGGCAGCGAAGCGGCGGCGAGACCGCAGGCGAACATGATGGAGAGACACGCCACCGGGGCGGTGAATGGGCCGGCGGCGAGCAGGATCATCAGCCCTTCCGGGTCGAAGAAGTCGCCGGAATCGTCCCGATCCATGAGGTAGGCGTGGACGAAGTCGCCCGCGACGAAGCCGAGCAAAAACAGCAGCAGCACTCTTCCCCGTTTGGCCTGCGGTTTCGTGCTCACACGCGCGGCTCCCAGCCGGTGCGGTAGTCGCGGGCCCACAGCTTGGCGGCGGCCGGGTTGCCGATGAGGCGGCGCTTGGCCGGGTCGAAGTCCACCGCCCCGCCGGTGCGCCAGGCCATGTTGGCCAGGTGGCAGAGCATCGTGCTTTCCTGCGCGTCGCCGATCTCTGCGTTGAGCTTTTCGCCGGTGCGGATGGCGTTGATGAAGTTGGCAAAGTGCGGCGCGTCGCTGGTTGGAAGGCTTTTGTTCTCCACTTCCTTTCCGTCCAGATCGTACAGGGTATAGTTTTGTCCGGTGTTCGTGGTGAGGATACCTCCTTCCCCGTAGAACGAGACAAATGGTGGCGTTTCGCTTCGGCGTTGATTGCAACTGCTCTGGTCCCACATCGCGGTGCAGTGGCCGAAGTCAAACGCGGCCATCCCGGTGTCGGGCGTTTCCTGGTCATCGTCGAAGTGGTAGCGGCCGCCGCCGTAGGTGACGCGCTTGGGCAGATCGACGCCGAGCCCCCAGCGGGCCAGGTCGAGAGCGTGCACGCCGTTGTTGGCCATCTCGCCGCCGCCGTAATGCCAGTGCCAATGCCAGTTGTAAGGGATGAGGTTGTCCTTGTACGGGCGTTCCGGTGTCGGCCCTTGCCACAGGTCGTAATTGAGATGCTTGGGCACGGGCGCCGGTTTGCCCCTGCCGATGGAGCCCCGGCCGCTTGAGTAGAAACTTCTCGAAGCGAGCACCCGCCCGATGACTCCCTCGTGCATCCGTTGTACCGCCTCGATGATGAGCGGGTAGCTGCGTCTCTGGTTGCCCATCTGCACGAGGCGCTTGTGCTTGCGCGCGGCGGCGACCATCAACCCCGCCTCGGCGGCGTTGTGGCTCCCGGGTTTCTCGACGTAAACATGCTTGCCGGCCTGGCAGCCGAGAATGGTCGCCGGCGCGTGCCAGAAATTCGGCGCGGCGATGGAGATGGCGTCGAGGTGCGGATCGTCGAGCATGCGCCGCAGATCGGTGATGCCCCGGCACGCCGCCTCCTGGCTCTTGGTGACGACCGACAGGCCGTTGGCGGTGCGGTTGTCATCGACGTCGCAAACGTAGGCCACCTCGACGTCGGAGAGTTTCAGGTAATTCTTGACGTGTGCCATGCCGCGGCCAAGGCCCATCACACCGACTCTCAGCTTGTTGTTCGCTTGGTTGGCGGCACGGAGCGAGTT
>NYYJ01000056.1 GCA_002686755.1 Verrucomicrobiales bacterium | reverse complement strand
CATCTCCGGAAAATTCGTGACCGAACGGAGTCGGAGTCGGCATCTTAGGGTGCCCCCGGCGGAATGCCTTCAGATCTGTCCCGCAGGTGAGCGCCGACCGGATTCGCACGATGAGCTTTGGCGAGGATCGCCCCGCCGACCCCGAGCTGAACGACGCCGCCTTTTCCCGCAACCGCCGAGGTGAGTTTGTATTGCTCAAGCCCAAGCCGGGGAATTGATGGCAGCCGGCCAACGCCCATCGATGGGAGTTGGCTCTTTACAATTTGAAATAATAGGCTACTATTTCCGGCCTTTTTGACGAGTTATGACAAATTACTTTCAGTTGGCTTTTTCACCCGGAATGCCCGAGATCCTCTTGGTTTTGGCGGTGATCCTGATTTTTTTCGGTGCCAAGAAGCTGCCCGAATTGGCCAAGGGCATGGGGCAGGGAATCAAGGAATTCAAGAAAGCCACCCGCGACGTCAACAACGAACTGGAGCGGGCGATGGATGACCAGCCCACCCACAGCCCGCCGCCCTCCCCGCAGATCACCGAGCAAAGCGCCGGCGACGAAACCAAGAAGGACGCCTGATCGCACAGGTGACTCCGAGTGACTTGGCTCTAACCCATGTCCAAGGAACCCGAGGGGCCTCCGAAGCCTGACCAAACCCAGACCGACGGCCAAGCGGAACACCCCGAGACATCCCCCGGCCAAGCGCTTGGCCAAGCGGACGGGGAGCATCCCGAGCCGAGCGGGGAGGAACCGGATCACAGCGTCCACCCGCACGACGACCCGTATCACCACGACTACGAGTACGACGATCACGACGCCTATCACGCCCATCACGACGAGCATTACCACCACGGGCATGAAGAGGATCAGGTCGATGCGCACGACGAACACGATACAACCACTCCCGTGCCGGTTGGCGGCGGCTCCGGCGGGGGTGACGCCGACGGCCCAGCGGATATCGACGATAACGGCGAGGAGTACGGCGGCCCGGTCAAGTCGTTCCTCGAGCACATGGAGGATTTGCGCTGGACGCTCATCCGCAGCGTGGCCTCGGTGTTCGTGGCCATGGTCATCTGTCTCGCCGGCGCCCCCTACCTCGTCAAGACACTCTCTTGGCCGCTGACGAAGGCCAGGCAATCCCTCACCGAGAACCGGGAAACCAACCTGCTCAAGGAGCAGAAAAGTGAGATCATCGTCCGGTTGACGGAAAAGGAAACCATTCGTGTCCCGATCCAGACCGATCTCCTGGACGATATCCGCGATCAACTCGTCCTGACCAACTCGGCCGTCGTGCCGTCGTTTCAACTCGCCCCGGCGGTGCGGGACGGGAAACTGCAGTTGCTGCTGCAACCCGACACGAACGCCGTTGCCGACTATGACACATCCCCCAGGGACGGGCCGGAGCTCAAGGCGATGGGACCGCTCAGCGGGTTTCTGGTGGCGCTGAAGCTGGCCTTCTTCGGCGGTCTCATGCTGTCCTCCCCGTTCATCCTGTTTTTTGTCGGCCAGTTCACCATCCCGGCCCTGCGAAAGAAGGAGAAAAAATATCTCATCCGGGCCGTCCTCGTGGGCGGCTTGCTTTTCTTCTGCGGCGTGGCGTTTTGTTATTTTTTGGTGATGCAGATTGCGCTGAGCACCTCGGCGCTGTTTGCCAACTGGCTCACGTTCGGGGCCGACGTCTGGCGGGCGGAGGAGTACATCAATTTCGTTTGCAAATTCATGCTTGGCATGGGCATCGCGTTCGAGCTGCCGGTCGTGATCCTGCTCCTCGTAAAAGTGGGCGTGCTCGACTACAAGAAATTATCGGCGTTCCGGATGTACTGGGTGATCATCAACCTCGTGCTCGCCTCCATCCTGACACCTCCTGATTTGGTCACCCAGATTCTCATGGCCCTGCCGATGCAGTTCTTCTACGAATGCAGCGTCCTCATCGCGTGGATTTGGTATCGGCGTGACCGCAAAAAAGAGGCTGCCGAGGCGGCGGCCACCTCGCCCGATGAACCGGAAAAATAGCCCCAAAAGGCTTTACACAGGCAACCTTTCGACTACGCTGCCCGTCGCTTTTTAACTGATCCAATGAGAAATTTCGCAAAAACCACCGCCGCTGCCGCCCTCATTGCCTTGGTCTCCGTGGGCTGCGCCGGCCCCGAAAACAAGCTGGGGCGTGGCATCCGCAATTTCAGCGAGTTCACCCGAATGGGTGAATTCAGCCGTTCCGTCGAGCAAACCGCCCTCTGGGACGGCCCGCAGCACGCCTACACCACCGGCGTCGTGCGCGGCCTGAGCCGCACCGCCGCCCGCACCGCAGTCGGCTTCGCGGAAATCATCACCTTCCCGATTCCCACCCCGGACTACGAGCCGTGGCTGAAGGCTGCCACGGTCTATCCGGATCCCGCCATCGCCACGCTGGACTACCCGTGGGGCGGCTTGGTGATGCCTGACGACGCCCTGTTCCCGGCCAGCTACACGCCCGGCCTCTGGGATGACGGCGTCTTCCACCCGAACACCGCCATCGGGTTCGGCGGCGGCGACGTGGCTCCGTTCTTCCCCGGCAGCCGCTTCAAGGTGTTTGACCACTGAGCCGCAGTTCAGCAACTTTCCCGGCGCCAGCCCTGCGGTTGGCGCCTTTTTTGTGCCGTGAAACTCAGCCGCCAATCGCACTGCAAAATCAACCTGCTGCTCAACGTCGTCGGCCGGCGCGCCGATGGGTTTCACGAGCTGGAGATGCTGATGCTGCCCGTGCCTATTTTTGACCGGCTCGACTTCGAGTTGGCCGGCGAGCGCATCGAGCTGACCTGCAACCGGCCCGGCATCCCCGCCGACTCCGGCAACCTCGCCTGGCGTGCTGCCGAGTCGTTCGCGGCCAAGGCCGGCGTTGCGAACGGCGTTCGCATCCACCTCGAGAAAACCATCCCGGCCGAGGGCGGACTCGGCGGCGGTAGCGGCAACGCGGCGACAACCCTCCTCGCGCTCAACGAGCTTCACGGCCAACCGCTTGGCCAAGCGGCGCTGCAGGCGCTCGCCGCCGAACTCGGCAGCGACGTTCCGTTCTTTCTGCAAGCCGAAGCCGCCGTGGCCAAGGGACGCGGCGAGCTCATCGAGCCGGTCGCCCCACTTGCCGCGCTGGACGGCAAAGCGCTGCTGCTCGTCCGGCCCGGCTTTGGCGTCCCGACGCCGTGGGCGTACCAGCGCTTGGCCAAGTTTCCCGACGCCGCCAGCCGTCCGCTTGGCCAAGCGGACGAACTGGCCAGGCGCCTGGCCAACGGCCCGCTCGCCGACACTGCCGGTGCGTTTTACAACTCCCTCGAGGCGCCGGTCTTCGACAAATTCCCGCTGCTGAAGCTGCTGAAAGAACACGCCTTGGCCAACGGCGCGGAGGCCGCGCTCCTGTGCGGCAGCGGCTCGACCGTCTTCGCAATCTGTTCGGACACGGCCGCGGCGAAGTCGCTTGGCCAAGCGATTCAGTCCAAATTCGGCAAGCAGCCACTCGTGCAAATTGTCGAATTGCCCGGAAATTTCACCGGGAGCAAGCTGGTTACAGCCAGCCCTTGAAAATCAGCGCGGGGAGGGTGCGCCATTTCATGCGGCGGATTTTTTTTGGCGACGCGCCGAGGTAGCGGGGGCGGCCGTCCACCGGCATCCCGTCCGGCCCGATGCGCACCCCTTTCCCTTTTATCCGCTCACGGATCGAGCGCAGTAGTTCAGCAGCCATCGCCTCGGAGTGGAATTCGATCGCAACTTCCGTGTTTAACCGCTCGGAACGGGGGTCAATGTTGAACGAGCCGACCATCCCAATGCCGGCCCGCTCCAGGACCATGCTCTTGGCGTGCAGCGTCTCCATCCCCTCCCGGCCCGATTCGCCGGCCAACTCGATAATCTCAATCCCGAGCGCAAGGTAGGCCTCCTTTTCCCGCTGGTAAACCGCCTGCACGAGAAGGTTGTCGGTCGAGGCGAGGGAGTTGGTGAACACGACCACCCGGACACCGCGCCGGACGGCCTCGCCCAGCACGGCCCGGGCCTTTCTCGTCAGGATGAGGTAGGGCGACTCAATCCAGATCGTCTCACNCGGTTTGGCACGGTTCACCAGCGCGGCAAGATGATGCCCGGTGTGCCAGCCGCGGGTTTTACGGCCCCCGGGATCGGNCAGGAAACGGATTTCGTCCACCGGTTGCAGGCGCTGGTTCCAGTCGGTTCGGCTCGGCACCTGCACAACTTTGGGATGCGACTTAAACTCCACCCACGTCCGGTCAAGCGCGGCGGCAGCCGCGTCGATGTCGCGTTGAAGAATCGCCCGATGCACCGGCGGGATGGCCCGGCGGCGGCTGGCCGTGAGACGCTTGGGCGCGGTGGCAGGCCGGGTGAGGCAGCGGTATTTACCGATGAGCATCGGCATCACCTTCGGCCCGTTCCAGAGTGTCTTGAAGTGCGCGTTGGCCTCCGCAGCGGTGTCGCCCTCGACGAGGATGTCCCGGTCGATCCGGTTGCGATACGCCGTGTCTCCCTCCTTCCGGAACCGGCTAAGGCCGAAATAGGAGTCGTCGATATTGCGCCCGCCGGTGATCAACCTGTGGCCGTCCGCAATGAAAAGTTTGTCGTGCAAACGCCGGTTGAACCGAAACGGCTTCAGCGGGTCGAACGGGTGGAACACCCGGATCTCCACGCCTTCCCTGACTAGGTGCGCGCCGAGGTGCGGGGGAATATTGTTAAAAAGAGCATCAACCATCAGGCGCACCTTGACACCGCGCCGGGCCGTTTCGCGCAGCAGCGCAAAGCCCCGCATCGTGAATTCGTCCTCCTCTCCGCCAACGTAAAAGTAGGAAATATTCAGCTCGCGCTTGGCCTCCTTGGCAAGGTCGAATCGGGATTGCGCGGCATCCGCTGCGTCGTTGATTAGGCAGACACGGTCTGCCCTAGCCAACGGGACGGCAACAGCCAGCAGGACGCAACACGCGAACAGGCGCTTGGCCAAGCGATTCATGAGTGGCGGTTTTATAACCGAGACGGTGCGGCTTGGCAACGCCCCCGCTTGGCCAAGCACGGTGATAAATGAAGGCGGACGAACTACCGTTCAACGGCGCTTGGCCAGAGCGTCCCCGCTTTGCGCGTGGACGTCCTTGTGAAGCGAGCCGCCGTGCGAATCCATCGTGACCACGGCGGGGAAATCCTGCACCTCCAGCTCCCAGACCGCCTCCGGCGAGCCGAACTCCTCGAGCATGTGCACGTCCCTCACGCGGGTGATGCATTCAGCCAGCACCTGCGCCGCGCCGCCAATGGCGTGCAGGTACACCGCGCCGTGCTCCTGACAAGCGGCGAGTGTCTTGTCCGCCATGCCGCCCTTGCCGATCACGCCGCGGATGCCGAACTGCTTCATGATGTCACCCTGATACGGCTCCTCGCGGATGGAGGTCGTCGGCCCGGCGGCGGTCACCTGCCAGTCGCCGTTGTCATCCTTCAACACCACCGGCCCGCAGTGGTACAGGATGCCGCCGTCGAGATTCACCCCGTCCGGCAACGTGCCGCCCTCGTGCAGGTATTTGTGCACCGCATCGCGGCCGGTGAACACCACGCCGGAAATTAAAACCTGGTCGCCCACCTTCAACTTGCGAACGGCCTCCTCTGAAATCGGGCTGGAAAGATTGTGAGTCATTTTGTCTGTTCTTCAATACAGCCAGCCGGTGATTTCTCCGTCGCTGGCCAAGGTCGCGCCGTGGCGTCGGAAGGCCCAGCACATGTAGCTGACACTGACGAAGTACGACGCCGGCACGCGATTGGCCGCGCCAATCTTCACGCCGAGCAGCGTGGTCTTGCCGCCGAACCCCATCGGCCCGATGCCCAGCTCGTTGGCGGTCGAGAGGATGTCCTGCTCCAGTTCGTCGAGCTTGGAATCGGGGTTGCGGTCGTCCAGTTTCCGCAGAAATTCGCGCTTGGAAAACTCATAGCCGGAGGCGCGGTCGCCACCAATGCAGACGCCAAGAATGCCAGGGCCGCACCCTTTGCCCTGTGCCTGGTGCACCGCCTCGAGGATCACCTTGCGGCAGCCGTCGAGGTCGCGGTTGGCCTTGAGCGGGGTGTTCGGCAGGGAGAATTGCGCGCCGACATTCTCGCAGCCCCCGCCCTTGAGCACGAGCCGCACGGCGATTTCGTCCGAGGCGTGCTGGTGAAAATGCAGGTTCGGCGAGCCGGGGCCAAGGTTGGTGCCGTCGTTTTTGCCGGTGATCGAGTCGACCGAGTTTTGCCGCAGGTAGCCCAGTCGCGTCGCCTCCTTCACCGCGTCGCGCGCCTCCTGCTCAAACTCGACCTGATTCAGCCCCACCGGGCAGTCGACGTAAAACAGGATGCTGCCGGTGTCCTGGCAGATCGGCTGCGACTTGCGCTTGGCCAGGTCGATGTTGCGCTCGATGATCTCCAGCGCCGACTTGGCGATGGTGCCCTCCTTCTCCTGTTCCAGCCCGCGCAGGATCGCCGACTGCACATCGTCGGGAATCTCCGCCGAGGTGCGCCGTATCAATTCAACCAGTGACTCCGTGAGTCTGCTCATGCGCCGGGCAGCTTAGGAGCAGGGGCGCGTAGTGTCAACGCGAGCCACCGCGGCGGTAGCCACGGCGCTCGCGCTTGTTGTGCGCGGCCACGTCCATCTGCATATCACCCACGGTGTCGCCGAGCATTTCCACGAAGTTTTCGCAACTGCACGCCGAGCCGCCGAGGCTGATCACGGTTTCCCGTTCCGCGTAGTCGTTGGTCACCGCCAGCACCTCGCCGTACGGCTTCATCAGGTGCGCGACCCGCTCGATGATCTGGTCGGCCGTCTGGCCCTTCTTGGAGAAAAGCACCTCGATCCCGCCCTTGGCCGTCTCGTTTTTCGGCGTGTCGGGCGGCGCGCCGCCACCGTCAAAGATCACCGTGACCGGCGTGCCGGACGAATCCTGATACTGCGTCAACACCGCCACCAACGCATCCCGCGCCTGGAACGAATGCCGCTCCCGGCCCGGTGCCAAGTCCGGCCAATGATGCAGCAGGCTGTATCCATCCACCAGAACACGAACGATCCCCATGGGCGGAACGCTACGGCCTTGGCCGCGCTTGGCCAAGCGCTTGGTTTGGTGATAGCTTGGCCGGGCGGCGATGCCAATTTACGAATACGAACTGTGCGACGACAAGGGCGACTGCAAACCGTGCGGCGGCCCCGGCTTCACGCTGCGCCGCCCCGTCTCGGCCAAGCCGCTCGAGAAATGCCCCGCCTGCCGTCGACCGGTGCGCAAGCTGATCTCCGGCTTCAGCACCCCCACCCACCTCAAGCCGCTCTCGATCACCGACGCCAAAAAGGCCGGCTTCACCGTTTACAAAAAACTCAACAAAGGCGAATACGAACGCCAGTGATGGCGATACTTTTTTTCAGATTTAATGAACATATCGCCACGTTCCGGCGTCCGAACCCCCGATGTCCGCATTTGTGGGCGTCCGCAGCGAATTCGTTCGTTGTGACCTTGGATGGCCGTTTTACGGCCAAAGGAGGTTGGTTTGGTTGTTTGGGTTGACGGGCGTCCCGAGAGGGGCGCCCGCATTTTTTGCCCGCAAAGGCTTACACCCCGGCTGAGGCGCGGTTTAGGCGATCCCGGAGAGCGTCCCATTCGGGACCGTCCGGAAGTAACTGCACCTGAATGAGTCCCGCACCGGCCCGGTCGCAGCGGTGCAGGGTGTTATACAGTTCCTTCGCGAAGCCGTCCGGGTCGTCTGGCAACTGGTGCCACTGCCCGCCTTGCCAGGCGGACGGGGCTGGCTCGCGTGCGATGATGTGGGTGGTTTCGTCCGCTTGGCCAAGCGCGGCCGTTGGATCGCTGCCAAGGATCAGTTTTGCGCGTGGTGAGTAGTGGCGTGAAAGTTGGCCGGGGCTCTTCGCCGGGCCGGTGTCGGTGGCTGGGCCAGCAGTTTCGACTTGGCCAAGGACGGATTGCAGTTGGCCAAGCGAGATGGAACCGGGGCGCAGAATAGTCGGCGTGTCGCCGGTGAGGTCGAGCACGGTGGACTCGATGCCGACGGCGCACGGGCCGGCGTCTAGCACGAGTGGGATTCGGCCGCCGAGTTGATCGACGACGTGCTCCGCCCGCGTCGGCGACACGTGACACGAGCGGTTCGCGCTGGGGGCCGCGAGTGGGAAGCCGCACTCGGCCAGTACGCCGCGCATCACCGGATGCGCAGGTGCGCGAACGGCCACGGTCGCACCGGCGGCGGTGACGATGTCCGGAATCAAGCCTGCCTTGGGCAACACGAGCGACAGCGGCCCGGGCCAGAATGCCTTGGTCAACTTGCCGGCTGCGCTTGGCCAGGCGGCAACACAGCGCTGGGCCATCTCGACGGAGTCGACATGGACGATGAGCGGGTTGCCCGCGGGACGGCCCTTGGCCTCGAAGATTCGGGAGACGGCCCCGGCCGAGCGGGCGTCGGCGGCTAGGCCGTAGACGGTCTCGGTTGGCAACGCAACGAGTTGCGCTTGGCCGAGCAACTCCGCCGCCCGACCAAGTGCGCCGGGCGCATCTGCCGCCTGTATCTCCGTGCTGAAAGGTTGTTCTCTTGGTTCAGTCACGGCTGCGGCGCGGTCGATCGCCCGACCGCGTCCTTTACCCGACGAGCAGCGGCGCAATCACGAGCGCGATGACGCTCATCAGCTTGAGCAGGATGTTCAGCGAAGGGCCGGAGGTGTCCTTGAGCGGGTCGCCCACGGTGTCGCCGACAACGGAGGCCTTGTGCGGCTCGGAACCCTTGCCGTAGCTCTGGCCGTCGATGGTCAGGCCGTCGCCCTCCTCGAACATTTTCTTGGCGTTGTCCCACGCGCCACCGGCGTTGGCCTGGAAAAGTGCGAGCAACACGCCGCTGACGGTGACGCCGGCAAGCAGCCCGCCCAGGGCCTCGGCCGCGGCCTTTCCATCATCCAGAAAAATCTTGAAGCCAAATCCGATTACGATCGGCGTGAGCACNGCNACCANTCCCGGNTTGATCATGCTGATGATNGCAGCCTCGGTGGAGATTTTCACGCAGTTGCCGTACTCCGGCTTGCCGTCGGCTGCCCGGTAGATTTCCCGGTCGGCGTCGGGCCATTGATCGACCGGCTTGCCGTCGTTGCGGCGCATCGCCTCGAGGGCGGTGCTCAGTTCCGGGATGGAGCGGAACTGCCGGCGCACTTCCTGAATCATCGCCATCGCCGCGCGGCCGACGGCATCGATCGCCATGGCGCTGAAGACGAACGGCAACATGGCGCCAACAAACAGGCAGGCCATGACGTTGGGGTTCGAAATGTTGATGGTATCAATCCCAGCGGAGGCCATGTAGGCCGCGAAGAGCGCCAGCGCCGTCAACGCCGCGGAACCGATCGCGAAGCCCTTGCCGATGGCGGCGGTGGTGTTTCCGACGGCGTCGAGCCGGTCGGTGCGGGCGCGGACCTCCGGCGGCAGTTCGCTCATCTCGGCGACGCCACCGGCGTTGTCGGCGATCGGCCCGTAGGCGTCGATGGCCAACTGGATGCCGGTGTTGGCCAGCATGCCGACAGCCGCGATCGCGATGCCGTACAGGCCGGCGAATTGATACGCGCCGAGAATCGACCCCGCGATGAACAGGATCGGCCACAGCGTCGAGCTCATGCCGGTGGCCAGTCCGGAGATGATGTTGGTGGCGGTACCGGTGACCGACTGCTCGCTGATGGCGACCACCGGTTTTTTGTGGATACCGGTGTAATGCTCGGTGACAAAACCAATGGCCAAGCCGCAGCCCAGCCCCAACAGGCTGGCGTAAAACACGCCCATCGCCGTGTAATTATGGCCATCCTTGGTCCATTCGGCCGGGAGGATGTTCGTGATGGCGAAGTAGCCGCCGATCAGCATCAGCACGGCCGCAATCAGCTCGCCGCGCGTCAGGCCGCTCTTCGGATCGCCGCCCTCCTTCACCGAGACGAATAGCGTCCCTAGCACCGAGGCCANGATGCCGATCGCGGCCAAAATCAGCGGCAGCACCACCGCGCCCAGACCGTCCATTACCGAATACCCTTCGATCGCCTGAAACCCCCCGACAAACGTCGCGCCCAGCACCATCGCGCCGATCATCGATCCGACATAACTCTCGAACAGGTCGGCGCCCATGCCGGCGACATCGCCGACGTTGTCACCGACGTTGTCCGCGATGGTGGCCGGATTGAGCGGATGATCCTCCGGGATGCCGGCCTCCACTTTGCCCACGAGATCCGCGCCGACGTCGGCCGCCTTGGTGTAGATGCCGCCACCCACGCGGGCGAACAGCGCGATCGATGACGCGCCGAAGGAAAAGCCAGTCAGCACGGTGATGACCTTGGTAATGTTCCAACCTTGTCCGTTGTAAAAGAGGAATAGCAGGCTTAGTCCGACGACGCCGAGGCCGACCACGCCCATGCCCATCACGGAGCCACCGCGGAAGGCAACGTTTAGCGCCTGGTTCAATCCGCTGCGTGCGGCGTTGGCGGTGCGAACATTGGCGTTGGTGGCCACCTTCATGCCGATGTACCCGGCCAAGCCAGAGCAAAACGCGCCCACGGCGAACGACAGCGCGATTAGCGGGCTCGTGTTTTCGGCAGTGCTGGTCACGCCCAGCAAGACCGCCACGATGACGACAAACCATGCCAGGCGCGTGTATTCGGCCTTGAGAAACGCCATGGCGCCCTCGGTGATGTAGCCAGCGATGCGCTTCATGCGGTCGGTGCCGGCGTCCCGGTTGGCCACCCATTTGGANAACCAAAAGGTNTACAGCANCGCGATGGCNCCNATNANNGGAATGATNAGAAGGTTATTCATTTCTATTTTTCAGGATCGAAATCGTGGGGGAAAGCTCCGGCCGTTCTAGGGGCAATAATCGCGAAGCCGCAGGGCGGCGGAACAACCAAAATGGCTGACCCGGGATCGGGGCCGTACATCATGTTTTATCGAGTTGAAACGGGCGAATCCTCCTCGCGCACGCCCGTTAGTTAAACGTTTTTTTTTGCCCGTCAAGGGGTTAATCGGCCTGCTACAAAAAAACTCGCCACCGGCTTTACGGTTGGCTATGCCCCGGGGCGTGGATGGCGACGACTGGGCGATTCGGCTGACGGCGTTCCTCGCCTTCGCGGGGTACGTGCTCGCGCTGGCCAGGCGCCGGGGCCGGGCCGGGCCAAGCGGCAGCGGTTGGTGGGCGCTTGGCCTTGCTGCTCTCCTGGCGCACTTGGCCTGCGCGTTTCATTTCGCCCACAGCTGGAGCCATACCCGGGCATTGGCGGCCACGGCCGCGCAGACCGCCGAGGTCACCGGCATCGGCACCGGCGTCGGGCTGTACCTGAATTACGCCTTGGCCGTGGTCTGGCTGGCGGATGTCGCCTGGCTGCGCCTGGCCAAGCGCAGCCACGAAAACCGGCCAGCCTGGATGGGGGCGGTGCTGCACAGCTTCATGGCGTTCATGTGGTTCAACGCGACGGTGGTGTTTGGCTCACCGTGGGGACAGGCCGCCGGGTGGGCGGCCGTCATCGGGCTGGGTGGCTGGTTCGCGTCCCGGCGCGGACGGGCGTGTTAGCCGGCTTGGCCAAGCGCCTTCCGTTGCTGCTCGAGCACGGTGGCAACTTTTTGAAGCTCCGACTCCGCTTGGCCAAGCAGGGTGTCTGCCCCATCCAACGACCCGCTATTCCCCATTTTTTCAAGGGCCTCACACACCCTGGCCAACTTCCCTGCACGAAGGTTCCGCGCGCTGCCCTTGAGCGAGTGGGCCGCTTCGCCGAATTCGGTGGCATCGCCGGCGGCCAGCGCAGCCCGGACTTGGGCCAGCCGCGCCGGGGCATCCTGCAAAAAAAGGTCGATCAGTTCGGCCACTACAGCGGCATTGCCGAAGGAGTGCAGCCCCTCGACGATGGAGTCGGCATCGCCTGAGCCGGCCTCCCCAAGCACCGCGCCCACTTCGCCGGCGATCCCCCCAAGCGCCTGGCCAAGCTGCTCAAGATTGATTGGCTTGATGAGGTAGGCGTCCATGCCGGCATCGAGGCATTTGCGCTTTTCGTCCGGNTCGGCGTTNGCNGTGACNGCNAGGATNCGGGTNNGCCGGGTGNGGCCNGGGAGTTTGCGGATGGCGCGGGTGGCCTCGCNGCCGTTCATCTCCGGCATNTGGCAATCCATCAGNACCACNTCGTANGGCGTTTTGCGNATNGNCTCNAGNGCCTCNCGCCCGTTNGCCACCGNGTCCGCCGTGTAGCCGAGNNGCCCNAGCTGCAGCAGCANNACCTTNCNGTTCACNTGGTTGTCTTCCGCCACCAANATCTTNAGCGGCTTNGCCTCGACCNCNGNATGTTGATCNGCNGNNGNNCGGGCNGNGGNATCNGCNTNNCCGTTGAGCAGNCGGGTGATNCCGTCGANCAANCGGGACTGCTTGACNGGCTTGGTGAGGCAGTCATCGATGCCNGCGTCNCGCAGNGNGNCNGNCGNNNGNNCNTCCCCCATNGGNGTCANCAGGATCAANTTCAANNCGGCGAAAAGNAGGTCATCCTTGATNGCCCGGGCCAGGCCNAGGCNGTCCNCNTCCGNCATTTCACTGTCCAGAATAACCACCNGNAANGGNAGGTCCGTGGCAACGGNTTCCTGAAGCAACTGCAGCGCCGCTGCCGCCTCNCGGGCCTCGNCGGTCTTNATCCGGCGCGAATGCAGTTGGTGGCGCAGGACTTGGAGGCTTGTCTTGTCGTCAGCCACGACCAGCACCTTCAAGCCGGCCAACATCTGCCGCTGCTCCTCCGCCGCGCCGGGCTCGGGCTGCTTGCGCAGGGGCAACTCGAACCAAAAGCTCGAGCCTTGGCCCAGCTTGCTCTCCAGCCCGAGCCGTCCACCCATGATCTCGGTCAACTGCTTGGAAATCGTCAGTCCAAGGCCGGTGCCCTCGTACCGGCGCGAGAGCGAGCCGTCCCCCTGCGTGAACGGCTGGAACAGGCGCTTTTGGGAGTCCGCGGAGATGCCGGTGCCGGTGTCCACAATCTCGCACCGAACAGTCACCTCCCGGTCGGTCTCGGCCACGCTGCTGAGCCGCACGGTGACTTCGCCCTGCTCGGTGAACTTGATCGCGTTGCCGACCAGGTTGGTCACGATCTGGCGCAGCCGCCCCGGGTCGCCGATGACACTCGTCCAGACATCCTCGAACACCACACAGGCCAGATGCAACCCCTTGCGATGGGCTTGTTCCGCGAGGAGATCCACAGCACTTTCGACCGTCTCACGCAAGTCAAAAGGCGTCGACTCAATCTCCAGCTTGCGCGCCTCGATTTTCGAAAAGTCGAGAATGTCGTTGATGACTCCCAGCAGCGCGTCGGCGCTCTGCCGGATAGTGGTGAGGAATTCGCGTTGCTGCTCATTCAGCGGCGTTTCCAGCAGCAGCCCAGTCATACCCATGATGGCATTCATCGGGGTGCGAATCTCATGGCTGGTGTTGGCGAGGAACTCCGACTTGACCTTCGCCGACTCCAGCGCGGCGTCCCGGGCCTCGGCCAGCTCGGCCTCGGCGGCCTTCAGGGCGGTGATGTCCTTGGAGATGCCGAACGTCCCGACGATCTCCCCCTCGGTATTCCGCATCGGCATCTTGGTCGTCAACACCCACCCTTCGCGACCGTCGTTCCAGGTTTCCTTTTCCGTCTTGCCGATGATGCCCTGGCCGGTCTCAAGGATGGCCCGCTCGTCCTCGAGGGCGAGCCGCGCGTGTTCTTCGCTGAAAAAATCAGCGTCCTTTTTGCCGACCGCCCTGGCGGGATCGTCGAGCCCGAAGTCATCGGCCATCGCCCGGCTGATCATCAGGAAACGGCTATCGCGATCCTTGAAATAAATCCGGTCCGGGATGTTGTCGAGCAGCGTACGCAGCAGATCACGCTCATGGGCCAGCGCAATCTCGGTGCGCCGCTGCTGGGTGACATCCCAAAAAATGCCCTGCACGCCGCTGCATCGCCCGGCCTCGTCGTGGATCGGTGTCTTGACGACATGCACCCATGATTTTTCCCCCTCGGGCGTGATGTGCTCCTCCACCGTGTCCAGCGTTTCGCCGCTCTCCATGATGCCGATGTCGTCCTCCCGGTACTTTTTCGCGAGTTCAGGCGGAAAAAAATCGAGATCGGTTTGGCCGATGATCTCTCGGCGCGTCCTGTCCAGTTCCCCGCAAAACCGCTTGTTGGCAAAGGTGAATTTCCCGTCTGCGTCCTTGCGGAAAATGAACTGCGGCAGGTTTTCCACCAGCGAGTGAAACAAAATCTCCGAGCGGCGCAGCTCCAGCTCGGCCGCTTTCTGTTCGCCGATATCCTGCACCGTGCCCTCGTAGTAAAGCACCCTGCCGGCGGCGTCTCGCACCGTCCGTGCCGTCTCCGAGATCCAGATCCGGGATCCGTCCCGGCGGAAAATCTCCGACTCGAACTGCTCAATGCGACCCTGTTGCTGGATAAGCTTCAAAAACAACTCCCGCTGTTTTGACTCCACGTACAGCTGTCCCTCGATGTCCCCAATCGCCTCGATCATCTGCGCTGGGGAGTCGTACCCGTACAGCTCTGCCAGCCGGTGATTGGCGTAGATATAGCGGCCCACCTCCGT
>NYYJ01000055.1 GCA_002686755.1 Verrucomicrobiales bacterium | reverse complement strand
GTCTCAAAGGGCAGGGTCTGGCCACCGATGGTGGCTTCGACCGTGGGCTCGACGCTGGTCTCCACCCGGGTGTGCACATCGGCGAAATTGATTATCAGAGTGATGGTCTGGCCGATGCCGGCCCGGTCGGAGTTTGGGCGGCGGCCAAGGCCGGCGACTTGGCCAAGCTGAAAGCCGGCTTGGCCAACGGCGCGGACGCCAACAGCCACGACCCGATGGGCATCACCCCGCTTTCGTGGGCCGCCATGACCGGCCAGACGGAGGCGGTTCAACTGCTCATCAAGCAGGGAGCCGACGTCAACGCCCCGAACCGGGACGGCAACGTGCCGCTGCACGGTGCGGCGTTTTTTGGCCAGGCGGAGATCGTTGAACTGCTGATCCGGCACAAGGCCGACGTCAACCTCCGCAGTGACAAGGGGGAAACGCCGCTCGACACCGTCGCCGCCGAGTGGAGCGAGGAACTCGAGGGCATCCTGCAGTTCATCGCCGGGATTCTCAAGCTGGAGGTGGACGTTGAGAGTGTCAAGGCGGCCCACCCGAAGATTGCCGCGCTGCTCCGCAAGCACGGCGGCCTGACCGGCCCGCAGTTGAATTGACGACCACCTCCACGGCCACGCAGCCGACGCCGGACACCGACCGCAAACGGTGGCACGACCTCGACGCGCTCCGGGCGTTTGCCATGCTGCTCGGCATCGCCCTGCACGGCTTCATGTCATTCGTCGCGCTCCCTCTACCGGTNTGGCCGGCGCAGGACATCAATCAACACGACGGCTACCTGTTCGCCCTGCACGCCATCCACGGCTTCCGGCTGCAGCTCTTNTTTTTGGTCAGCGGATTTTTCACGATGATGCTGTTCCGCAAACGCGGGCTGCGTGGACTGCTCAAGCACCGGGCCAAGCGCATCCTGCTGCCGCTCGTCGNTTTCACCCTCATCCTGGCCCCGGTCATCGTCGGGATCGGGCTTCATGCCCTCACCCGCTCGGACACCCTCTGGGCGGCGACGCAGTCGGGGGATGCCGAGGCGGTCGAGCAGCACTTGGTCAACGGTGCCGATCCCGACCGGCCGGACGCCGCCGGGATCTCCGCCTTGTCTTGGGCCGCGCTGCTTGGCCAAGCGGACGCCGCAGCCGTGCTACTCGATGGCGGCGCGGACATCCACGCCGGGGACAGCGACGGCTACACCGCGCTGCACTTCGCGGCGTTCATGGGCGAAGCGGACGTGGCCCGTCTGCTGATCGAAAACGGAGCCGACATCCACGGCGAAAGTGACAACGGGGACACGCCGCTTTCCGTGACCGGAGCCGACGAGGGCACCACGCAGTTCCTCGCCGGGCTGATGCAAATTCCTGTCGACATGGAAAAACTAAACGCCGGCCGCGCCGAGATCGCCGGGCTGCTCAAGGCCAAGGGTGCTCAACCTCGCGAGCCGATCGAGGAAGAGGCGCTGGCTTGGCTTTACCCGATGACCCCCGGCCTCAAGCCGATCGTAGAGCAGTTGCCCGGTTGGGCGCAGACAGCCGCGATCGTGCTGGCCATCAACTGGCTGCTCGCAATCATTCCCATCTTTCAGCACCTATGGTTTCTCTACTACCTCTTCCTGCTGGTGGTCGGCTTCGCCGTGATCGCCTGGGTCGCGCGCAAGCTGAACTGGAAGCCGATCCCAGCGTGGTTCGTCGCCTCGCCGCTGCGGCTGATGTGGCTCGTGCCGCTGACGTTCGTGCCGCAGTTTTTCATGGTGACCGACTTCGGGCCGGACACCGCCGCGAGCCCCATCCCGTGGCCGCCGCTACTCGCCTACTACGCGGTCTTTTTCGGCTTCGGAGCGCTGTGTTACGGGCGGGGCGTGCTCGAGCATGTCGCCGAACGCGCTTGGCCGGCGTATCTGCTGCTCGCCGTCCCGGCGCTGCTGTTTGGGCTGCATTGGTACCAACTGCGGGGCGGCCTGTTCGTCACGGCCGAGTCGAACGAACTGGCCCACTTGCTGCACAACAACCTGCTCTGCGCGCTGTTCAGCGCCGTGTACGCCTGGCTGATGATCTTCGGATTGATCGGGCTGTTCCGCCGTTTTTTCTCTGGCGGCGACCGGCGCATCCGCTACCTTTCCGANGCGTCGTACTGGCTGTACATCATCCATCTGCCGCCGATCATGCTGCTGCAAATCTGGGTGGCCGATTGGCCCTGGCCAAGCGCGGTGAAGTTCCTCGGTATCTGTGCAGTCAGCACGGCGGTGTTGTTGTTCGTTTATGACTTCGCAGTGCGTTACACGTGGATCGGCGCGATGCTCAACGGCCGNAAAACNCGGCGGGAGCCGAACGCGGGTTGAAGCATTGCGCCGGATTCCCGTGGCCGTTATCGTGCAGCCGCGCTGCGCTTCAGCATCTCCTCCCCCGGTGTGGATCCGGGTTGGGAAAAATCCATGAACATTTTTAAGACTGCTTGGAAGGCAATCGATATTGCCCTCGCGATGTCCGGCCTCCGGCTGGACGCGGGCCGTTTTCTTTTCGCGTGGGTGCCATTGCTCATGGGCGCTGTTTGGCTGGTGTACCAGATAGAGCAGGCCGGGTTGCTGGTCGAGTACGCCATAGTCTCGTGGGTGTTTTACTACGGCGGCATCAGTCTGATTCTGGGCACACGCCTCAAGAGGCTGATGCTCGAACGGCTCGGCCGNGAAACCGCGTCTGGACTTTATGACACGATTTGCGGGTTGATGTTTTTTAACATCGGCTGCGGAGTGGGGGCGGCGGCCTGGCACGGCATGGAGACCGTCGAGATTGCCGCGCCGCTTCAGTGGAGCCTGTTTTGGCTGTGCGCCGTCGTCGGATTTGGCGTCAAGTTCTGGGCCACCTGGATTGTCGGCGTGGACACCTACTACTTTCGGGATCTGTTCCTCGAGCAGTCCCACGGCGAGTTCTCGGCTCGCGGCCCGTACCGGTGGCTGGCCAACCCAATGTACGGCGTCGGCAACCTGCANCTGTATTGCGCCCCGCTNTACACCGAATCCCTTTTCGGGCTGTGGTTTGCACTGGGCTGCCACCTGAGCATCTACGCCTTCTTCCTCTTCATCGAGCGGCCGTTCATCCGCCGAATCTACCAGCCCGCCTGACCCGCTTGGCCAAGCGCTTGGCCAAGCGGCAATTCTTGGAATAAACTGCGGCGTTGTGCGTAGTACTCCTGACGTGGTGAACTGCCTGCCCAATGCGACAAGCCAACTGCAATGGCCCTTGGCCGGTGAGATGACCTCCGACGGCCATTTTCCATCCTGCGACGAGCTTGAGGCGTTGAGCGACTCGGGCTTCGCGCTGGCCATCCAGTTGCTGGGTCGCCATGAGGATGCCGCCGACGTGGTGCAGGACGCCCTGTGCAAGCTCGTTCACAGCGGCCACTATCGACGGCACAAGGGTCCAGCGCGTGTCTGGTTCCTGAAGGTCGTAAGAAATGGCGCGTTGGACGCCGTGCGCCGCCGTCGGCCCAATGACGACGAAGCCGTTGCCAATCTGCCTGCGGGCACGAAGCCGCCTGACGTCGCGGCCGAACTCGGGGAGCTGACCGTGATCCTGCGATGCCAACTCGAGTCGTTGCCGGTGGCCCAGCGGGAAATCATCCTGCTGCGTGACTTCCACGACTTGAGCTACGGGGAAATCGCCAAGGTGCTTGGTGTGGCCAGCGGCACGGTGATGAGCCGGTTGCACCGCGCGCGGAACGCATTACGCCAGCGCATGAATAAATACCTGCAATGAAACACAGCTGCCAGGAAACCGAGTCACTGATTTCCGGCTACCTCGACAGGGAACTGACCCAGTCCGACCGGCAGCGCGTGGACTTGATTCTGGAGGATTGCGACCGATGCGCCGCTTCCCTCAAACAACTCAAAAAACTCCGCGAAAGTGTAAGCACTCTCGCGTTTGATCAACTGACAAAAACAGAGAAAGACAACATGACGAAAAAAGCAAAAACCGGGCTGGGGGCAAACCTTGGCCAACTGCTGGCCATCGCTGGCTTGATTCTTGTTTACGGCATCGGCTCGTTTTGGCTCAGTTGGGAGCTGATCACCGACGCCAAGTTTGTCGAGACCGGCGACGCGGACGACAAGGTGCCTCTGTTCATCCGGTTCGGGATACCGACGCTGATCGGCGGGGTCGGTATCCTGTTTTTCACTGTACTGTTCCAGCGCCTGAAGACGGCTAGGATAGACAAATACCGGGATGTCCAAATTTAAACACCATGAGCGAACCATCCAAAATCATTGTTGTGACTACTCCGGGAATCCCGGGCAAAAACGTCGTGCGCACACTTGGCCTTGCGCGCGGTAATACCATTCGCGCCCGTCATGTCGGCAGGGACATCATGGCCGGCCTGCGCAACCTAGTCGGTGGCGAGGTGACTGAGTACGCCAAGCTGTTGGCCGAGAGCCGCGAGCAGGCGCTCGACCGCATGGTGGAGCAGGCGGAGGAACTCGGCGCCAACGCCGTCATCGGGCTGCAGTTCCAGACCTCCGTCATCATGGGCGGCGCAGCCGAGATGATGGCCTACGGCACCGCCGTAATGGTTGAATAGGCCGCGCTTGGCCAAGCGCTACGGCTTCTTCGCGCCGCCCTTGGGCAGGACGTGCATCATGCCGCGCATCATCAGCGCGTGGCCGGGGAAGGTGCAGACGTACGGGTAATCTCCCGGCGCCGGTGCGGTGAAAACGATGATCGACTTCTCCTCGTAGTCAATCATCGTCGAGCCCCACAGGATGTTCGGCGAGTCGGGACGCCACTGCTTTTTGAAGCCGTCATTGCCCAGCAGGATCGCCTCCTTGGCCACCTCGTCAGCAGTGCCTGGCTTGACAATCAGCAGGTTGTGCGGCGGGAAGTCGTTGTTCACGAATGTCAACTGCACGCGCTGGCCGGTCTCCACACTGAACTCTTTTTTGTCGTAAATCATCTTGTCCTGCACGGTGCCGATGGTGATGCGAATTGTCTCCTCCCGCTTGGCCCCGCTCACCGCCATGTCGAGCGAGTAGAAGCCGGTGCGCGCGGTGACGTAGAGCGTCTTCAAATCCTTGCCGCCGAACACGACGTTGGCTGGGCGCTCGGGGAAATTCAAATCGGTGATCGACTCGCCCTTCGGGTTGAACACTTTCACGCTGCCGGAGGTAAGATAGACGTTGCCGTGCTGGTCGAGCGTCATGCCGTCGGAGCCGCTTTCACAAAACAGCTTCCTGTCCTTGAGCGTGCCATCCTCCTGGATGGCATAGCGGTAGATTTTGCCGTCGCCAATGTCGGCGATGTAGAGCGTGGATCCATCGGGTGTACCGATCAGGCCGTTGGGGGTCTTGAAGCCATCCGCCACGCGCACCACATCGCCGCCTCCCGGCTGGATGTAGTAAACATGCATGCCGTCCTGCGACAGTTCCTTATTGCCGTAGTTAGGGTCGGAAAAATAAACGCCGCCCTTGGCATCGATCCAAAGGTCATTCGGCTTGTTGAACTTCTTGCCATCGTAGCGCTTGGCCAGCGAGCTGGTGTCGCTGCCGTCCGGCGTGTAGGCGACCACGCGCTTGGCATTGCCTTGGCAGGCATAGAGGCTGCCGTCATCGGCGAAGTAAAGGCCGTTGGCCCCGTTGGTTTCCTCGGCAAACGTGGAAAGTTTCTTTTCGCTGACCGACCATTTGTGGATGCGGTTGTTCGGGATGTCGGTGAAGTAGACATCGCCGTTGGCCGCCACGGCCGGTCCCTCGGTGAATTTGAAACCGCCTGCCAGCTTGACCGGTTTGGCCCCGGGCGCGACGAGTTCCGACGCACTCCCCGCGCTTGGCCAAGCGAGGGCGGCGGTGAGCAGCAGGCCCATAGCCCATTCCATGACTGACCCACCCACCCTACCCTCTCTCTCAGGGAGAGGGCGGGGCGAGAGTGAAAATCCGCGATTTTCGAGACGGTATCCGCTTCGGTTTATTGCTGTCTGTTCCATCTGGTTGGCCTAAAGATTTTGATCCCAGAACTGCTTCACAGTCCTGGCTGAAATGCGGGCGTGCTCGACGGGTGAGTTGAGCACCTGCTGCAGCAACGCCTCGTTCTTTGTATCATTGCGCTGGTAGACCCAGAGCGCCTCGAGAAAATGATGTGCGTCCTCCTTGGCCTTGGGATCAAATTGCTTCAACCACTTGTCCGTAGCGGCCAGCACCTTGTCGCTCGGGTGTTCGCTCAACTCGACACGAGCCCGGTGCCGGATGCCGTTGATTGGATGCTTCAGCAGATCGAGCAATTTTTTGATTGATTGGCCATCAACCTTGACGTGCTTGGATAGTGGTCTTCCGTCGTAGGTCACACGGTAGATACGGCCATGAGTCTTGTTTCGGTTTGGATCTCGGACGTTGTGCTGCATATGGCCAACGATGACATTCTGCCAGTCGGAAACATATAGCGCGCCGTCATCGCCAATTTCGAAGTCGGTCGGTCGCAAGTTGCGATCAGCTGAAACGAGCAAGTCCTTGGTCTCTGTGCCCCAGACATCCCCCTCATCATCGTATTCAAGCGTGTACTGCTTGATTCCAAGAAAACCGATGGCATTGCAAATCAGGAAATTGCCGTTGTTTTCCTCCGGAAAATGGTCGCTAGAGAGAATACCACTGGAGCAGACTGGTCGAACGGTTTTTTTCAGCAGTTCCTGCATCTTGAATTTNCCTTTGCCGTCGGGACGCACCTGATAGGCACGGCCACCGGTGCCGTCCGTCGCGTAATGGTAGCCCCAGTAATCAAAGCTGATGCCGTGCGGGTTTGGGCTATTGTTAGCATGATGAGAGAACCTGAACGTACGCGGATTGAAACGATACATCGCCGACGCAGTGTCACGCTGTGGGCCTTGCCATGGGGTTTCTACATTGCTGACATGGAACACGCCTCGTTGGTAGTAAATATAACCGCCTGGCCCATAAACGATATTGTTAGCAGCGTGGTGCGTGTCGGCCGAGTCGAGGCCGTGAAGCATCCGCTCCTTCACGTCGGCCTTGTCGTCACCGTCGGTGTCTTTGAAATAAATCAGGTCCGGGCANCTCGCCACGATCACACCCCCATTCCAGAACTCGAACCCGGTCGGGTTGTGCACGCGGGCGAAGGTGATCATCTTGTCNGCNACGCCGTCGCGGTTTTCATCCGGCAGAATGACGAGCGCGTCCTGCATCTCCTTGTTGGCGCCGTTCTTGATCGGCTCCCACTTGGGATAGGTCGGCCAGACGGCCGCCCAGAGCCGGCCCTTGGTATCGACGCCCATCTGCACCGGGTTGATCATGTTGTCGAACATCTCCTCCGAGGCGAAGACATTGGCCTTCATGTTAGGCGCAAGCTTGAGCTTGGCCAGCGTCTCCTCCGGCGTGGCATATTTAACCGTGCCTTCCTTGTTGGCATTGCTGCTCGGCGAGCCACCGCCAACGTTGGAGATCACCTTGACCGGCGGCGGCACGTTGCTGTCATCCGCCTGAACGGTTTTTCCGTTGGCAGCGGCGTGGATGACCTTGTCGCGGTTGGCGGTCATTACGTCGATCATTTTCAACTCGTGCTGCAATACGACGCGGTTGGTCTGCTTGTTCACAAAAGCCAAGCCGGAGCGACCGCCCCAGACGTCGTTGCCGTCGGTGGCACGGTAGCGGTTGTACCAATGCCAGTTTTTGTCCAGCACAGCGGCCCGGATCCGAGCCAGCTTGCGAGTGCGAACCTTGGGCGCCTTGCCAAACAGGCTCTTGTGGATGCCGCGCGCAAGTTGCTGGTTACCCGCGCTCGTCAGGTGAATGCCATTGATAGTCAGAGGCGTCTTGCTTCTCGCGTATATTTTTTGTGACTGCCCGAACAAGTCGATGAACTCGACGCCCTTCTCGTTGGCCACCTGGCGGGTGGCCTCGGTGTACTTGGCCAGGCGCTCGTTGTTGGCGGAGCCGTCNGGCAGGTTTGCCTGACCCAGGTTCTCGTGGGCAATCGGCGAGAATAGCACGATGCGTGGGGCGCTCCCGCCGTTGTATTTCTTGCCCTTGGTTTCGTCGATCCACTTGGCCAAGTCGGCGCGGTAGGCGTCCGGGCTGTCGTCGAACGACTCGTTGTAGCCCCAGAATGCAAGGATCACATCGGCCTGAGAAATCTCGAGATAAGCGTCAGCACTCGGGAAGCCGCTGTTGCGCGGGCGGTTGTTCACCTTGTCACCGCCGAAGCCATGGTTGCGGAACACCAGTTCCTTCCCGGGCATGGCGGCCTGAGCGTAGCTCTCGAGCCAACCGTGGTGCTGCATCCGCTCGGCCAACGCGTTGCCAATGAGGACGACATGGTCGCCCTTGTTCAACTCCAGCGCCTGGCCGGGAGTAGCCGCACCCAAGCCAAGCGCAAGCGCCAAGCCAAGTTGCCTTATCTGTTTGAATCGGTTTTGTCGGTTCATAATTCCAAAGTGTTCCTTTTTTGTTTCCCGTTGAGTGAGGTCATTTGCCCTCCCCTGCGTCGCTTGGGGCAGACGCTGCGGGAGTTGAAACAATTCAAATGGGCGGGGAGTTTTACCAGCGACCGCTCTCGGAGTAAACCGGGAAAAAAGCCCTTTTCCGCATCTGGTCCGGCTTAGCTAAACACGCTGCGAAACAGCTTTATACTCTTGGCCACGCCCTCGTCGGCGGGAGCCTTGCCCTCGAACTCCAGCGAGATGTAGCCGCTGTAATTCACCCGGCGCAGCATCGCCGCAATGCGCTTGTAGTCGAGGTCGAGCGTGTACCACTCCCCGCCACCGTAGTAGGTCTTGGCCTGCACGAAATCGGCCTTCGGCGCGATCTGCTCCAGCTTGGTGTACGGATCCTCAAGAAAGTTCCCGGTGTCCATCAGCAGCCCGAGCCACGGGGAGTCGATGGCGTTGACGATCCGCAGCAGCCCCTCCGGCGTTCGCGTGAGGCCCCAATGATTTTCCAGCGCCAACATCACGCCGCACTCGGCCGCTTTCGGCAGGCATTTCTCGATCGAGTCGATGCACCACTTGAAGCCGTCGTCCAGTGTGTGGCCGGGCAAGATCGGCTCCTTGCCGCGCAGTTCCATTAGTTTGTTGAACGACTTCACCGTGCCCCATCGGCCGGAGTTGAGCCGGATCGACGGGATGCCCATCTTGTACGCCAGCTCGATGCACTTCTCCGTGTGCTCGATGTTGCGCTGACGCACGGCACGGTCGGGGTCAACGAAATCCTGATGGATCGACAGGCAGATCAAGTCTACGCCGTTGGTGAACGCATGCCGCTTGAGCTTCTGCAAATAACCGTTGTCCTCGGCATCCATCTGCCGGTGGAGGATGTCCACCCCCTCGACTCCGAGCTTGGCGGTCTTGTCGATCACCGTCTCGATGGAGACTTTCGGATCGCGGAAGTGCCAGTAAGAGTAAGTGGAGATGCCCAGCTTGATGCGCTTGGCTGATGGCGCGGCGGCGTTGGCCAAGCGCGGGAGGCCGGTCGCGCCGGCCACGGCGCCAAGCGCGGCGGCGTTGCCGATGAAATTCCGGCGAGTGAGAGCAGTCGACTGTCCGTTCATGGGGCGGCGAGTATTGCCATGTGCCGGGCCAAAGTCGAGCGCTTGGCCAAGCGCCGGGCTTGACGAGGCCAAGGGGCAAACCTACCCTCGCGCCGCTCTGGCCTTGCCGGTTCCCGGCGGCTCGAATCCCCGACTTTGAACGAATAATTCCCGTGGAAGTAACCATCACAGACCTGTCCCCATGCAGGAAACAGCTCCGCATCGAGATCGATGCCGAGACCGTCAACGCCAAGTTCGACAACGTGGCCAAAGAGTTTCGGCGCCACGCCCACCTGCCCGGCTTCCGGCCCGGCAAGGCGCCGTTGGCCAACGTCATGCGCGCCCACGCTGACAAGATCGGCGAAGAAGCCAAGCGCGCCCTCATGTCCGACAGCTACTCCGAGGCACTCAAGGACAACAACTTGAAGCCGGTGATCATGCCGGAGGTCGAGGAATTGCAGTTCGGCCACGGCAAACCGTTCCAATACCTCGCCACTCTCGAGGTCTCGCCCGCTTTCGAGCTGCCGGAGTACAGTGGCCTCGAGGTCGAGAAGGAGCGCCGCACCGTCACCGACGCCGACATCAACAAGGCGCTCGACACCCTCCGCGAGCAGCGCGTGAGCTACGCGGACGTCGACCGCCCCGCCGGCGAGGATGACTTCATCGTGGTCAACTTCACCGGCACCATCGACGACAAGCCGATCACCGACTTCGTCAAGGTCGCCCGCGGCCTCACCGAGCAGAAGAATTACTGGCTGCACAAGACGCAAAACCCGCTCATCCCCGGCATCGTCGAGGAACTTGGGGGAGCAGCCAAGGGCGACAAAAAAACCGTCACCGTCCCAATCCCCGACGGCTTCATCTACGAGGAACTCATCGGCAAGGAGGCCAAGTACGACATCGAAGTCGTGCAGGTGAAGGAAAAAACCTTGCCCGAACTCGACGACGCCTTCGCCAAGGGCTTTGGGGCAGACAGCATCGACAAGCTGCGCGAAGGCGTGGAGAACGACCTCAAGAACGAACTCGACTATTCGCTAAAAAAATCAATCCGCAACCAATGCGTCGACAAGCTGCTCGACGCCGTGACCTGCGACCTGCCGGAGACCATCGTCAACGAGACCACCCGCATCGGCGTCCACAACATCGTCCAGCAAAACCACAACCGCGGCGTCGGCAAGGAGATCATCGAGGAAAACAAGGACCGCATCTACGCCAACGCCAAGGCCGACGCCGAGGTGCGCGTCAAGGCGAACTACATCCTCGCCCAGATCGCCGAGAAGGAGGGAATCAAGGTCACCGAGCAGGAACTCAGCCGCCAAGTCGCCGCCCTCGCGGCCCAGCAAAAGGTCAAGCCGCAGAAACTGGCCCAGCAGCTCAAGGACAACGGCGGCATTTACCAGGTGCGGGAGGAGATCCTCAACGCCAAGGTCATCGACCTGCTCGAGGAAAAAGCCAAGGTCACGGAGGTCGATCCTAAGCCGGAGGCGGAGCACGCCCACTCCCACGAACACGGCGAAGACTGCGACCACGAACACTCCCATTGAGTCAATCACGCCGGGTTGACGTGCGGGGTTCCTTGTGAATAATCGGCGGTCATGCACGATTATATCGAACGCGTCGTTGACCTGACCGACCCCGGAGAAACCGAGCTGCTCAACCTCACCCCCGACGAGGCGCGACATCGCATGCTCTCTGGCAAGCCGGAATCGGTTCGCGATTTTGACGGCTCATTCGCGCTTGTGGCCAAGGACGGCAAGGAGGTGAAGCTGGCCCGATCGCTCGACCGCCCCTTGCGCTATTTTTTGGCCAAGCAAATCGAGGGGCCGGCGCTCGTTGTTGCGCACCGCATCGACGCCATCCGGCAATGGCTCCAGGAGCAGGGGTTTGGCGACCAGTTTCACCCGTACTACACGCGGATGGTGCCTGCGCATTACCTCGTCACGATCCAGCTTGTCGGCTGCCCGGACCCCGACCCGACCTACGAGCGTTTTTTCAATCCGGTTCGCAACAAGTACTCCACCGACCTCGACCCCATCGGCCACGACTACATCGCTGCACTTAAATCTGAGGTTCGCAAATGGGTCGAGCGCGTCCCGGAAAACGAGCCGATTGGCTGCTGCTTCTCCGGTGGTATCGACAGTGGCGCGGGGTTTCTTGCCACCTACTCTGTAATGCGCGAACT
>NYYJ01000054.1 GCA_002686755.1 Verrucomicrobiales bacterium | reverse complement strand
TGTTCGCCTCGTTTGCGCTGACGGTGCCGTATGTGTTGGTGGCCAAGTTTCTCGGGCCGGAGTTTCCGTCGTTGCTCGGCGCGTTGATCGGGCTGGCGATNGTCGTGCCGGTGGCCAAGCGCGGNTGGCTNNTGCCCANNGGCGAGCCGTGGGACTTCCCGCCGCGNNCCGANTGGGAGNCCGGCTGGNTCGGNGGGTGTGGAGATNGACNTGAAANCAGGCCAAGCTGGNGAGNCNNCCANNGTCGGNGTNTTTANTGCTTGGNTNCCGTATTTGCTNNTGNCNGGNTTGNTGGTGNTGACNCGGCTTGAGGNGTTGCCANTCAAAGCGTGGCTTCGTTCNGNCCAGNTNAAGTGGGACGTNTTTGGCACNGGCATCCNNGTGGATGAGACACCNCTTTATGTGCCNGGGACGGTGTTCATCGTNGTGTCNNTGATNGCNNTTGTACTNCATNGGATGAANNGCGCTGGNGTGAGTGCNGCTTGGGNCGANTCGCTCAAGACNACNGCCAAGGCGTCNGTTGCNNTGNTGTTNACNGTNCCGATGGTNCAGGTNTTTTTGAACANNGGTGNCGGCTTNGCNGNCTNNGANAAAATGCCGATCGCNTTGGCNAACGGNGTGGCNACGCTGGCNGGNGGNGCNTATCCGCTNNTNGCNCCGGTGGTCGGCGGNTTNGGNGCGTTNGTGGCCGGGAGCAACACGATCAGCAACATGATGTTCTCACTCTTCCAGTTTGAGGTAGGCGTCAGGATAGGGGTGGATGCGACGTGGATGGTGGCTCTGCAGGCGATCGGTGGCGCAGCCGGGAATGTCATTTGCGTGCACAANGTGGTGGCGGCCTCCGCGGTGGTTGGTCTGACCGGGAGGGAAGGGGATGTCATCCGCAAGACACTGCTTGTCTTTGCGTATTATGCCTTCATCGCTGGGGCGATCGGCTTTGTGTTCCTGAAGATTGGCCTGCTTGCCCCGGGCGGGTAGGCGTTGGATTTTAGACAAGTGACTTCTCGGCGACATCTTAAAGCACTTAAGTGGCTGATTCTTCTACTGCCACTTTTTGTCTGCAACGTATTGTTATTGTCAGTTGAATCGAATCCTGCGGTTCAAAAGATTTATTTGGAGGGGGTTCCTCACACGACCAAGAACGGAAAGNGGCNTTCAGCATATGNTCCCAAGCATTCTTTTTTTATGATCGGATCCTGGGGTGTTCCTGAATCCCGAGTTTACAAGGGTGTGGACTATCGCTGGAAACACTTGGTNGATGCGGGATACAATACTGTTTGGCCATGGGCTATGGGTGGGTATACTACGGAGAAACAACTTCAACAGGCTGCGAGGTATAACCTGCAGGTGATCGTCATGCGGCGGCCGCTGGATGCGAGTTTGGAGCGAATCAAGCTTTCACCGAACCTNTTGGGTATTGTATGGCAGGATGAACCACTGATCAATTTTGGGATTGAGAGTGAGCGACAGCAAAAGGAGTTGTTGAGCTTCAAGGATTACCGGAAAGCGGTAAAAGGGGTGCTGCCCGATTTACCGGTGTTTGTGAACACTGCGTCCTGGATGATCGGCAACGGTCGTACACACTGGATCAATTGGCACAAGGCTGGAGATATCAGTTGCCATGATAATTATGTAATATGGCCGGTGACGAAGTCGTTGAATTTGGGCTCTTACGGTACGGAGAAAAATGGGATTGCTGATGCCACTTCGCTTGCTGTTAAGGTGAATAAGGAGGCCAAGCCGGTTTGGTTGGTGATTGGTGCCTTTGAGGCAAATCATCCTCCAACTGTTCGTTTCCCTTTCCGTTACCCGACTCCGATGCAACTTCGTGGAATGGTCTATACCGGAATCATCCATGGAGCTACTGGCATCACTTATTATGCATGGGATAGTAATGTCACCCGCTTCGGAGTGGCGCCTGTGGAGCAACGGAAAGTACCAGGTCGCCCATCGGCAACCCCTATTCAGGCAATTAACGCAAATGCGCTCTGGAAAACGATCTCAGTGGTTAACAGCGAACTACTTGAATTGACCGCCGAGATTCTCTCACCGACGGTTAATTTGGGTTATGCAGTTAGCTACACCGGCGACGCTGTGACGGAGTATCCTTTGCGAACATTGCTTAAGCCGCATCGCGATGGGGGATATGTGTTGTTCACGGTCAACATGGATAACACAGTGATTACTGGTAATTTCCATTTTCCGAGTATGCTCAAATCAGCTGAACCCATGTTTGAGAATGGTTCAGCGTTTTCACTGGGAGAAGACAAGAGATCTTTCATGGTTCCCTATGAACCATTTGAGGTTCATGTGGTCCGACTTAATTAAGATAAAGGTGCAGGGGGGTGGTGCGTAAAATTATGGTGTAAATCGAGTTGAATTAAACTCGCCGCGTTTCTTTAGTGCCTCCTCCCGTCCAACCATGTTCAACGGGGTGTATTTTCCCTGTGCCCAAAGAGGGATCAGATCGGCGTAGTGCGGGTCGGCAGGGTTGCCGCTTTGGCCACCGGGGTAAACGCCGATGCTGCGGGAGGGGTCGGCGAAATCGACAATCATGCGCCATGACGCGCCGCCGCCGACATGACCGCCGCCACTGCCAGGGTTTAGTGTGAAACTGTCGCCCGGTACCGAATGACCGCCTCGATCCCAATCCGCGTTGCCGCTGATGGATGCGATATAAAGTTGGTTGTTTTTACTCCAAGCCAGCGCCTCGAGCCGACCACCGGAACGTTGTTTCAACTCGGCGGCGGTCTTGCGGAAGGCGTGCACAATCATATCGTCGCGGGTTTCGTGCTGGTTTTCGGTGGACTGGTCGTCGAACCATTCTGACTCCGGGTGTTCGCGGGTGATGTACTCGAGCACTTCTAGCATTGGCTGACGACGGTTGTTGCTGGTGTAACCCCAGGAACCACCCCGCTTGGCCAAGCCGCGTGCCGGCCACTCGTCGTCCCAGACACTAGCTCGGTAGTGGTGAAACCAGCGCAGCCAGATCAGGGGTGCGGCGGTGTCGCCCTTGGCCCGGTAATTCCACCGGGTCAGGGTGTCCAGTAGTTTGGTTTCAAAATCGCCTTTCGGCTTTGCAGCTTCCATCGCGGCCAGCAGCGTGGGCAGGAACCGTTCCGCTGCCTTGTCGTGGGCATCGTTTTGGATCGGAATCATTTTTTCGACCGTCATGTCGTCGCACTTGGCCAGTAACTCGTGCATACGGCGCGTGCGATAGCTTGAGTCCCACATCCAGCCCAGATAATGCGGGTAACCGATCGATGCCGGGCGTCCATTGGCCGAGCCGACATAATGTTCCTGGGGGGTTACCGCTAGCGGCAGGGCTTGTCTCGGGATGAAACCGCGCCAGTCGAATTCACCCGATGCGCCATCCATCGGAATCCGCCCCTGGCCGCGCATTCGCAGCGGGATCGCGCCGCAGGCGTGAATGGCGATGTTACCGTCCACATCTGCATAGGCCATACTAAGAGTGGGAATGACGATTTGGTCGAAGCCGGCCAATGCTTCTGTAAGGTTGCTGGCTTGGTTCATCATCCAAATAGCGAGTCCGTCGCGCGTCTCGCCCAGGCCCGTCCACTGTGCGGTGACCAAGCCTCCCTCTCGGTTAATAACTGGTCCGTGAATGGTATAATCAATTAATTCAACGTGGTTGTCTTCGCTTTTAATCACGATTGTTTCCTCGATGCGGCGGAACGCCTTCCATTCGCCACGGTGCTGGTAGAGCCGTGGATTGTCCGGGTGTGGTAGCTCGATGAAATAATCCATGACATCGGCCTGCATATTCGTGATGCCCCAGCCAAGGCGATCGTTGTGGCCGATAACAATGTAGGGTGCTGTGGGGAAACCGGCCCCGGTGATGTTTCGTCCTTGGACCGAGAGGTGCCAGACGTACCACAGCGAGGGCAGGTCGAAGCCGAGGTGCGGGTCGCTGCAAAGTATCGGTTTGCCTGAGCGCGTTTTGGTGCCATCAACCGCCCAGTTGTTGCTGCCAAATGCTGCTCCCCGTCCCAGCCACTCGACACCGTCGAACGACTTCATTGCCGCGGCAAAGGCGCTCCCGTATTCTGACAATGGATGCATCGATCCGGTGGATGGCGACGTCTTGCGGTCATACTGCTTGCGTACAGTTGGAATCTCGTAGGGGCGGTCGAGTGGCCACAACTCTTCTGCTGCACGGACGCCAAGTTTGTCCACGACCATTCCGAACCAAAGGTCCGCATCTGTGCCGCTCTGATCCCAGCCCATATACTTGGTGAACACAATGCTGTCCACTGGCGACCATGGTTCAGGCTGATATCCGAGTTCGTTAAAGATGTTGGGCCAACCGTTTTTCCTGAACCGCGCCATGCGGGCATTGACTCCATCGGCGTAAGCCTGCAACTCCGCCCGAAATTGTTTTGGTACTCGGCCCGATTCCCACCATTTGGCGGATGTCCGGCGCAGGCCAAGGCGTCGCATGAGGATGTCGTGTTTTAGGCGGTCGCGCCCGAATACCTCAGACATCGTGCCGGAAGCCTGGCGACGTAGGAGATCCATCTGCCAAAGCCGATCGGAAGCGTGTAGCCACCCAATCACACGCGCGCCGTCAAGCCGGTTCGCAGCGAACACATGGGGAATACCATACGCATCGCGGTGCACGCTTGCCGGTTTGTCTAGAATCGAAAGCGAAATATCATCTGCTATCACCGGGCAAATCCAACAGGGTACAACTAGGATCGCAAAAATGAGGGACTTCATCACAGGCGCAAATGAATAAACAACATGGCCAAAAAAACCAAGAAGATTGACCATGAGCAGGACTTGATTTTATGGGAAAGCGCTGGCAGTTTTTCCGGAGTTCAATTTCTGCTTGTATGGTTTTTTTACGGAACACTTTTTTGGCTATAACTGCATGGTTGGCGCTTGGCGAAGCCCACGGGGCGTCACCGGGGGAGGTGCGGTTTGGGGTGGAGGTG
Source organism: Verrucomicrobiales bacterium (assembly GCA_002686755.1). Classification (GTDB taxonomy): domain Bacteria; phylum Verrucomicrobiota; class Verrucomicrobiia; order Limisphaerales; family UBA1096; genus UBA1096. Next base: position 11,929 of record NYYJ01000054.1, on the reverse strand, counting down.
CGGCCACTGTTGTCGCATCACTGCGTGCAGTGCCACGGCCCGGACGAGGCTCATCGCGAGGCCAAGCTGCGGCTCGACACCGAGGACGGCCTGTTTGGCAGTTCCGACGACGAGCGGATCGTTGTGCCGGGCCAGCCGGACGCAAGTTTGTTGTACCAAAAAATCACCGCGCACGACCCCGACGACCGGATGCCGCCGCCGGAATCCAAGAAGGTGATGTCGGCGGACGAGATCGCCGCGATCCGACGCTGGATCGAGCAGGGCGCGGAGTGGGAGGGCCACTGGTCGTTTGTCACGCCCCAGCGCCCTGGACTGCCCAGCGTGCAGCACCGCGCCTGGCCAAGGAACGCGATCGATTTTTTCACGCTGGCCCGGATGGAGGCCAACGGACTGGAGCCGTCGCCGGAGGTGGATCGCCGGACACTCATCCGCCGGGTCTGTCTCGACCTGACTGGGTTGCCTCCGTCGCCGGAGGCTGTCGAGCGGTTCGTCAACGACACCGATCCGAACGCCTACGAGATGCTTGTCGACTCGCTGTTGGCGAGCGAGCGTTACGGCGAGCGGATGACACTGGCGTGGATGGACGCAGCGCGGTACGGCGACTCGAGTGTGTTTCACGACGACGGCGTGCGGTTCATGTGGCCTTGGCGCGACTGGGTGATCCGCGCGTACAATGACAACAAACGGTTTGACGAATTCACGGTGGAGCAGTTGGCCGGCGACCAGTTCGAGAACGCGACTCTCGAGCAGAAGGTGGCTTCCGGCTTCAACCGCAACCACGGCACGACTGACGAGGGCGGGTTGATCGAGGAGGAGTACCGCGTCGAGTACAATGTCGACCGTGTCAAGACGACCTCCAATGTCTGGCTGGGCCTGACGATGGAATGTGCCCAGTGTCACGACCACAAGTACGATCCGATTTCGCAGAAGGAGTACTACCAGTTTTACGCCTACTTCAACATCAACTCCGACGCTGGCAATCAGACGCGCAACGGCAACTCTGCTCCGATGGTCAAGGTGCCCAGCATGGCCGAGCGCGCGGAGTTGCAGCAGCGCCGCGACCGCGTGGCCGCCGCAAAGAGCGAGCGCGCCAAGGCCAAACCCAGCGCGAAGGAAACGGACGAGTGGATCGCTGACCACCGTGCCAGCGAGTTGCCGGCACCGCCGACGCTGGGCGGTTGGCATTTCCTCGGCAGCTTTACCGGTAAAAACAAGGATGCCGCCTTCAAAAAGGATTGGGGCCCGGAGAAAAAGGTGGACTTGGCCAAGGAGCACGGCGACAAAAAATGGGAACCGCGTGACTACGAGGATGGCAAGGTGCACACCGTCGCCATCCCGGAGAACAGCGCGGCTTATTTTTACCGGACCGTGTCGACGACTGCCGCACAGGAGGTGATGGTGTCGCTCGGCAGCGATGACGCGATCAAGGTGTTCCTCAATGGCAAACAGGCGTTTGCCAACAACACCTCGCGCGGCCCGGCGCCCGATCAGGACAAGGCCAAACTCGCGTTGTCGGAGGGTGAGAATCACCTGTTGCTCAAGATCGTCAACGCCGGCGGCCCGGCCGGTTTTTATTTCAAGCTCGGTGGCTCCGCGTTGCCGGAAAATATCTTGGCGCTGCTGGCAGAGGATGTTTTGAGCGCCGAGCACTTGGCCAAGCTCCAGGAGTATTATGAAAAATCCGTCTGGCCCTTGGCCAAGGAGTTGAATGCAAAAATCAAGGCAGCAGAGAAGGCGGTCGCGGATTTTGACAAGTCGATCGTCACCGTGATGACGATGGGCGACTTGGCCAAGCCGCGTAAAACCTACGTGCTCGAGCGCGGCCATTACGGCTCGCCGAGGAAGGAGGAGGAGATTTTCCCCGGCGTGCCGGTCGCGTTGCCGCCGTTGCCGGACGGGGCGCCGTCTAAACGGATCGGCTTGGCCAAGTGGATCGCCGATGACGACCACCCGCTCACGGCTCGGGTGGCGGTGAATCGTTACTGGTCGATGATCTTCGGCAAGGGGCTGGTGACCACGGTGATGGATTTCGGGACGCGTGGCGCGCTGCCGAGTCATCCGCGGCTGCTGGATTGGCTGGCTCGCGACTTCGCCGACGGTGGTTGGAATGTGAAGCGCGTGTTCAAGCAGATGCTGATGTCCTCGACTTACCGACAGCAGTCCGCCGCTACTGCGGAACAGCTCCGGCGAGATCCGGAGAATGTGTATCTTTCCCGTGCGCCGAGGCTGCGGTTGCAGGGCGAGTTCATCCGCGACAACGCGCTCGCTGTGAGCGGTGTGCTTAATGACAAGATTGGTGGCCCCAGCGTCAAGCCATACCAGCCGCCGCGCATCTGGAACGAGGTGGCGCTCAACGGCGGCCTCTTTTACAAGCCCGACAAGGGTGCAAAACTTTACCGCCGTTCGATGTACACCTACTGGAAACGCTCCGCACCGATGCCCAGCATGATGGCGTTCGACGCGCCGACGCGGGAGAAGTGCGTCGTACAGCGGCCGCGCACAAACACGCCGATGCAGGCGCTGGTGACGCTCAACGACGTGCAGTTCGTTGAGGCCGCGCGGCTGTTCGCGCAGCGGGTGCTGCAACAGGGCGGGGCGGATTTTGACGCGCAGCTCGATTACGCGATGAAACTCACCACGGCGCGCCCGGCGGATGAGCTGCGTCGGCGCGTGTTCCGCGGTCTTTACGACAGCCAGCTTGCAGCGTTTCGCGCCGACGCCAAGCGCGCCGGCGAGCTGCTGAAGTTTGGTGAGGCCAAGCGGGACGAGTCGCTTGACCAGGCTCGGCACGCCGCATGGACCACCGTGGCCAGCGCCATCCTCAACCTCGACGAAGTCATCACAAGGGAGTGACCCATGATTCCGACATTCAACTCTGACCATCTGCTCGACCGCCGTAAGTTCCTGAATCTCGGCGCACGCGGCATGGGGGCGCTTGGCCTCGCCTCGCTCGCCCAGCCCGGCCTACTCAACGCCGCCACCGGCCGCGGGGGCGGGGCGCTGGGTAACCCGCACTACCAGCCGAAGGCCAAGCGGGTGATCTACCTGTTCTTCTCCGGTGGCCCGTCGCACATCGACATGTACGACTTCAAGCCGGGCATCCGCAAAGTCCACGGCATCGAGTTGCCGGACTCCATCCGACAGGGCCAGCGCATCACCGGCATGACGTCTGGGCAGAAATCATTCCCGTGCGTCGCGCCGATGTTCGAGTTCAAGCAGCACGGCCAAAGCGGCGCTTATTACAGTGAGATCCTGCCGCACATCGCGTCGCTTGCCGACGAGATGACCCTCATCCGCAGCGTCAACACCGAGGCGATCAACCACGATCCGGCGATCACCTACATCAACACCGGCACCCAGCAACTGGGCCACCCGAGCATGGGCGCTTGGCTCAACTACGGCCTCGGCAGCCCGACCCACAACCTGCCGGGCTACATCGTCATGATCTCAAAGGGGCGCGGCGGCAGCCAGGCGCTCTACTCGCGACTTTGGGGGAGCGGCTTCCTGCCGTCGAAGTACCAGGGCGTCAAGTTCCGCAGTTCCGGCGAGCCGGTGCTTTTCCTCAACGACCCGCCGGGCATCAACCGTGACTCGCGCCGGGCGATCCTCGACAGCATCCGGGCTGTGAATGAGGCCAAGTTCGCCGAAACGCGCGACGCGGAAATCCAAGCGCGTATCGCCCAATATGAGATGGCGTTTCGCATGCAGGCCAGCGTGCCGGAGTTGACCGATCTCAAGTCAGAGCCGGAACACATCTTCGACTTGTACGGCAAGGATGCCAAAAAGCCGGGCAAGTATGCCTACAACTGCATCCTTGCGCGGCGCATGCTCGAGAGCGGCGTGCCGTTCGTGCAGCTGTTCCACCGTGGCTGGGATCAGCACGGCAACTGCCCGCGCGATGTCCGTTACCAATGCGAGGACATCGACCAGCCCACCGCCGCATTGGTGAAGGATCTCAGGCAGCGTGGCATGCTCGACGACACACTTGTGATCTGCGGTGGCGAGTTTGGCCGGACGATTTACTCGCAGGGTGCGCTGACCAAGGACAACCACGGGCGCGACCACCACGGCCGCTGCTTCACCATGTGGATGGCCGGCGGTGGGATCCGGAAGGGGCATGTGCACGGCGAGACCGACGACTTCTGCTACAACATCGTGCGCGACCCAGTTCACATTAACGACCTCAACGCTACGGTGCTGCAGTGTCTTGGCCTCGACCACGAGCGATTCACCTACCGCTATCAGGGCCTCGACCAGCGCCTGACCAGCGTCCAAGGCGCCCGCGTCATCAACGAAATCCTGGCCTGACGCGCCACGTCGTAAACAACTCGCCGCCGATGCGGCGCTGGCGGGTCAATTCCAGTTTTGCCGCCTTGGCCAAGCGGGCGAATCCTTCGCCATCGGCGATCGTCGGGGCTTCCCGACCGCCGATGATTCTCGGGCAGACGGTCAGGTGCAACTCATCCACGAGGCCAAGCCGGAGCAACTCGAAATTCAACTCGCCACCGCCTTCGCACAGCAGCCGCTTGACGGCCCAGTCGCGTCGTAGCCAGCCCAGCGCCTGGCCAAGCGCAACGCTGTTTTTGCCACAGACTTTCACGCAGTCGGCCAGCCGTTTCAGCTTGGCCAAGCGCGACTTCGGCGCCCGGCCCGACGCCAGCACGATGACCGGCGACTCCCCGCGCTGAAAGACAACCGCCTGCGGATTGACCGAGCCGGAGCCGCTCACGACGACGCGCAGGTTTTGCCTGACCAAGCCGGCGCGTTGCCGCCGCCGCTCGTACACCGCGCCGCCGGCGTCGAGCGTTATCGGCGCGGAGTCGACCGTGCGCGCGCCACACATCACCGCATCGGCCGTGGCCCGGAGCGCGAGCAGGTTTGCGTGGTCGCGCCGGCTGCCAAACGCGACAAACCGCCGGTGCGCCGGGGCAATCTTGCCATCGGCCGACATCGCCATGTTGATCAACACAAATGGACGATCAGTTTTCATTCAGTGCAGGAACATTGCGTCGCCGTAGCTGAAGAAACGGTATTGCTCGGCGACTGCCTCGGCGTAGGCGCGCAGAACCGGTTTGCGTCCGCCGGTGCCGCCCGGTTGTGCGAAGGCGCTGACGAGCATCAGCAGCGTCGACTTGGGCAGGTGGAAATTCGTGAGCAGTGCATCGACGACCTGAAACTCGTGCGGCGGATAGATGAAAATATCGGTGCGATCGTTCTGTGGCTCGATCAGTTCACCACGTTGGCCAACCGACTCGAGCACGCGCATGCTGGTTGTGCCGACGGCCACCACCCGGCGGCCTTCCGCCTTGGCTTGGCTGATTGCCTCGGCGGCGGCGGTGCTGATTTCAAATTGTTCCTCGTGCATTGGGTGATCCTCGATGCGGTCGCATTCGACCGGCTGGAACGTTCCCGGCCCGACATGCAGCGTCACCGCTGTGAACGTCACACCATTCGAGCGGAGCCGGTCGAGCAGTTCGTCTGTGAAGTGCAGTCCCGCCGTTGGCGCGGCGACCGAGCCGTCGGTCTTGGCGTACACGGTTTGATAGCGATCGCGATCGGCGAGCGTGTCAGCCGGCGAGCGTTCGATGTACGGCGGCAACGGCGTTTCCCCGATGGCCTTGAGAAGGTCGTGTGCGTTCGGTGAGTTGGGGAGTCGCACCAGGTATTTGCCGGTGTCGTTCTTGTCGATCGCCTCGACCCAGTGCTCGGTTGGCTGCCCATCGAGGTCGTGCAACTGAATCCGGGTGCCGTTGTGAATCCGTTTGCCGGGACGCAGCATGCACCACCATTCACCGGGCGCGCGCTCCTCGGTGAGCAGGATTTCCACCCACGCGCCGTCGCCCTCCTTTTGCCCGCGCACGCGCGCCGGGATGACGCGCGAGTTGTTCGCCACCAATACGTCGCCCGGCCGGAGCAACGTCTCCAGTTCGGCGAATCGCCGATGCGCAATGGCGCCGCTGGCGCGTTCCAGCGTCAGCAACCGCGAGGCGTCCCGCTGCGCAATCGGGTGTTGCGCGATCAATTCCTGGGGGAGGGGATAGTCGAATTCGTCCGTTCGCACGGCGGCAATCTAGTAGCCGGTTTTGGGGCCGGTTTCAATGGAGCGACTTCCGGGGCCGCAAACCGAACGGGAACGGGCCAGTTGCGTGCATTTAGCCGATAACCGGCTTGGCCAAGCGGGCCAGAAGGGGGAAAATTGAGTAAATCGATTGAAAAACCGCCAAAACCGCATCGTGAAAAAAATAATTTTTTTTAAAAAATCGGTTGACGCCTCGGGGTCAAAACGGTAGAGAACGGGAAACTTTGGGTCGCACAGGGCCATTTTGGTGCCCAAGCCACCCGTTATGTCTGCAACCCAGGACCAACCGACGACCGTATTTTCCGGTCGATTCCGCCACGGAATCGACGGCAGCCGCCGTGTCATGGTGCCTTCCAAGTGGCGGCCCAAGTCCGGCAAAACCGAGTTGGCTATCCTCCCGTGGCCGTTGGGCGAGCAGCAGTTTCTGCTGGTTCTGCCGCCCACGCGCTGGCAGATGCTTCTCGATCGGCTGAACGAGATGTCGCTCTCCGATGAGCAGGGTGCGGTGGTGGAGCGGGTGATCGGAGGCAGCTCGGCTCACTTGAAACTGGATAAGGCCGGGCGGCTATGTTTACCGGAAGAGTTGGCGGCCGTGGCCGGGCTGCGTAAGGAGGCGATGCTGGTCGGTCGGCTGAACAAGTTTGAAATCTGGGAACCGGGTCGGTTTTCGGAAAACAACAAGGGCAACGAGGCGGTCGCCGCGGCGGCCATCAAGAATTTAAACCTATGAACCTGATGCAATATCTGTCGGTCAGCGGAACCCTCGAGGGGCCAAGGGAGAAATTCCTGTCCCGCAGGATCGGGAACAGCCAGGGGGAGTTCAATGGCGGGGGCGGCGGGGAGTTGCCCCACCCGGAGCCGGTGGCGCTGGCGGAACCGGCGGCGCGGGAGACAGGGCAGGGCGAGTTTGGCTTTGTCGACCCGTTGGTCATCGAGCCGAAGCCGTCCGGCCCGGGGAACCATCTCGCGCTTGGCCAAGCGGAAGCCAAGTCGCGCGATCGGGATCAGGTCGATGTGTACAGCCGCATCAGCCCGGCGCGCGTGCGGGTGGTGCGGAACGATTTGGCCGGATCGGATCTCGCGGTTCGCGCCGGTGAAGGCGTGGAACAGTTTCGGCCGAGCCTGATCGCCGAGGAGCCGTCGAGAAGCCGATGGTCGGAGCGGCTTCGTGGCCGGCTGGGTTCGTTGAACCGGGTATCGAAATGGATGTCGCGCCGGTCGTGGCGTTGGCTGCTTGCGATCAAGTCGTTTTGGCCGGTTGGCATCATGGCCGGGGCATCCGCCGGTGCATTGAAGGTCGCCCCTGAAAAAGTGGCGGAGGAGTTGCCGGCGCAGATGAGTGCCACCGAGTTGGACGAGGCGATCGAGTTGGCCAAGGATTACAAGACCGACGTGTACGTGGACGGCCGGGTGGTGTGGAGTTACAAGGAGTACGCCTCCAGCGTGGAGGAGATGGTTCCCAGCGAGAGTGCCAATGACTTGTGACCGATTTCATCCACGAACCGGTGCTGCTGGAGGAGGCGCTCTCGGCGCTTCAACCGACGGCGGGCCGGCTGTACGTGGATGGGACGGTTGGCGGCGGCGGGCATGCGGAGGCGATCCTCGAGGCGAGCGGGCCGGGCGGTCGGTTGGTGGGGTTCGACCGCGACGACCGGGCGATCGCTGCCGCGGCCAAGCGGCTGGCCCGGTTTGGCGACCGGGTGACACTGCACCGGGAGTCATTCTCCGGATTGGCCAAGCGCTTGGCCAAGGTGGGTTGCGACGGGGTGCTGCTGGATCTCGGGGTGAGTTCGCCGCAGCTCGACGAGCCGGGTCGCGGCTTCAGTTTTCAAGCCGAGGGGCCGCTGGACATGCGGATGGACCGGCGACAACCGGTGACGGCGGAGCAACTGGTGAACGAGTTGGAGTCCGACGAATTGGCGACGATATTTTGGGAACTGGGCGGCGAGCGCCGGTCGCGCCGCATCGCCCGGGCCATTGTTGAACAACGCGGCATGCAGCGACTCGAGACCACCACGCAACTGGCCGACACCGTGGAGCGGACCTGCCCCCGGCGGGGCGCTCGCACGCACCCGGCGACCGGTGTGTTCCAGGCATTGCGCATGGCGGTGAACGACGAGCTGGGCCAGGCGCGGGCCGGGCTGGATGCCGCCTGGTCGGTGCTAAAGCCGGGTGGCCGGCTGGCGGTCATTACGTTCCATTCAGGTGAGGATCGGCTGGTGAAACAATTCAGCCGCGGCTTGGCCAAGCCGTACACCGTGCGCGGCGAAGTCGACGTGCCGGAATTGCGCGTGCCGCGCGTGCCGCTGGCCCGTGAGCTGAACCGCCGTGCGATCAAGCCCGGCGCGGCCGAACTGGAGCGGAATCCACGGAGCCGAAGCGCCCAGTTGAGGGCGCTGGAAAAACTGTAAGCCACCATGCCGCGCAACCGCAAAAAACAGGAGTCACCATTGAGCGTTGGTTTGTGGATCCGGGCCGCGCTGCTCTGTCTCGTCCTCGGCGGCACGGCGATGGGGTATGTGTGGCAGAAATCGCAGATTCACCAACTCGGCACCGAGGTTCGCAAAAAGGAAGTGCGGTTGGAACTGCTCCGGGGGGACAACGAGCGGTGGCAGCAGCTTCGCGCCGAGATGCGCTCCACCCAGAAACTTTACGACCGGGTCCGCACGCTTGGGCTGGGGCTGGCGATGCCCCAGCCGGAGCAGGTGCTGCGACTCCCTGATCTTCCGCTAGACGCCAAGGAGCTGAAGCAAAGCAAACTGGGGGATTACCGAACGGTAACCAACAAGCCGCGCCGGAGACGGCCGTGACGAACATGAAAACAAACCTGTTCACGCACTGACGTGGCCAAGATCACAGCCAACGCTCACCGGGGAAGGGTGATGTTACTGGTCTCACTCATAACGGCCGGTTATGTGGGACTCGGGGTGAGGTTGGTGGATATTCAGGTGCTCCAGCACGACAAGCACGCCGCGCACGCGCTGGACAACACTCGCCGAAAGGTGATTCACGCCTCAAGACGCGGCGACATTCTGGACACGCGGGGCACGGTGCTCGCAACGAGCCGAATCGCCAAGACCGTGTGCGCCGACCCGTCGCTGATGGGCAATCACCAGTCGCTTGTGGCCCGGGCGATCGCGCCGTTCCTTCGCCGGGACGCCGCCGACCTGGCCAAGCGTATGCAGCGCCGAGTCTACACCGACGCGGCCGGCCGCCAGCGCGAGGACAAGCATGTCGTGCTTGCGCGCAAGGTACTGCTCGAGGATTGGCAGGGCATCACCAACGCACTGGCCCGGCTCGACTTCGGAGTCGACGTGAAGTCGCTGCCGCGTAAGGAACGGTTGGGCTACTACAACGTCCGCCGCGCCGTGTTTTGCGAGCGGGTTGATTCTCAGTTGCGCGTTTATCCAAGCGGCAGCCTCGCGGCGCACGTGACCGGGTTTGTCGGTGTACGCGACCTGGAGGATTCAGGCGTGCCGGTGGCCGGACTCGAGGGGAAACATGGTATTGAGCGGATGCTCGACTCGGAACTGGAGGGTGTGCGCGGTTGGAGTGAGATCGAGACCGACCGCCGCCGTCGCGAGGTGGTGGCGTTCCGCGAGTACGACGTGAAGCCGCGCGACGGCTTGAACGTGGTTTTGACGCTCGATGCCAACGTGCAGTACATCGCCGAGAAGGCGCTCGAGACACTTTGCGCGAAACACACCCCGGCGAGCGCCTGCGCCGTGGTGGTCGATCCGCGGACCGGCGCGATTCTCGGGTTGGCCAATCGCCCGACATTTGATCCGAACCAGCCGGGCGACTCCACCGCGGCCAACCGGCGCAACCGTGTAATCACCGACTCGTTCGAGCCGGGCTCGACCTTCAAGATCGTGGCGGTGTCCGGCGCGCTCAATGAGCACGCGGTGCGGCTCACCGACCGGTTCCACTGCGAGAACGGTCGCTACTACTTCGCCGGCAAGGTGTTGCGCGACCACCATGCGTACGGCCCGATGTCGGTTCGGGAGATCATCACCAAGTCGTCCAACATCGGCACGGCCAAGGTGGCGATGAAACTGGGCGCGCACCGGCTGCATAATTACATCTCTGAACTGGGCTTTGGTCAGCGTAGCGGCGTGCCGTTGCCGGGGGAGGTGCGCGGCATCCTGCACCCGGTCAGTCGGTGGAGTAAACTGTCCATCTCCCGGATCCCGATGGGACACGAGATCGCGGCGACGCCGCTGCAGCTCACGATGGCGATGTCCGCCATGGCCAACGGCGGCAACCTGATGCGACCGTTGCTGGTGGACCGTTTGGAGGACCGGGATGGGAATGTCGTGATGCAGTACAAGCCGACTGTGGTGCGCAAGGTGATCGGCGACGAGACTGCACAGCAGATGGTCAAGACGCTGATGACGGTTGTCTCGGAGGAGGGTACGGCGCGTCAGGCACGGCTCGAGAATTATGCGGTCGCAGGCAAGACCGGCACGGCGCAGAAGCCATCCAAGACTCGGCGCGGTTACGAGGCCGGCAAATATTTTTCGTCGTTCATCGGCTTTCTGCCGGCGGAGGCGCCCCGGTTGTGCATCGGGGTGTTCGTGGACGAACCGAACGACGGATATTACGGCGGCGTAGTGGCGGGGCCAGCGTTCAAGGTGATCGCCGAGAAGTCGGCCAATTACCTCGGCCTCGAGCCGTCGGAGCCGGTCGAGTCGTTGTCGGAGCGTAAACCCCGGGTGGTGTCAAGATGATGGAACCGCGCACGCTGGGTTATGTTGAGGAGAGCTGCAACGGGCGACTCGTCGCGGGCGAACGTTCGGCGAGTGTGCGCCGTGTCTGCACCGACTCGCGCTTGGCCAAGCCGGGCGACTTGTTTGTCGCGATCCGCGGGGACCGATTCGACGGGCACGATTATCTGGGCGACGCGCTTGGCCAAGGGGCGGAGGCGGCCGTGGTCAGCCAATCCCGGCTTGGCCAAGCGGAGGCGGCCGGGCCGACGATCGAGGTGGAGGAGACGCGGGAGGCGCTTGGTCAACTGGCGGCCCGGTATCGGCGGGACTTTGAGCTGCCGGTCGTGGCGGTTGGTGGCTCCAATGGCAAGACCGGCACGAAGGAAATCTTGGCCACGGTGCTCGGCCAGCGGCTCGAGACGCTCTCGAGCGAGGCCAGTTTCAACAACGACATCGGCGTGCCGCTCACGCTGCTTCGGCTGCGAGAGGCCCACGAGGCGGCGGTGCTCGAGGTCGGGTCGAATCATCCCGGCGAACTGCAACCGCTGCTGCAACTGATCCAGCCGAAGTACGGCGTGCTGACGAGCATCGGGCGCGAGCACCTGGAGTTTTTCGGGGACTTGGACGGAGTGATCGAGGAGGAGGGGGCATTGGCGGAGGCGCTGCCGCCGGACGGCTGCCTGTTTGTCAACGGGGACATCGACGGGCTGGAGGCAATCCGCGCCCGTTGTCGCGCGGCGGTGGTCACCGTCGGAGAGGGGGAGGAGTGCGACTGGCGCCTCACCGGCGTCGCGCTGGAGGATGAGGGAACGACTTTTGAATTGATTTCGCCGAAGGGAGATTGGAGCGGAGCCTGCCGCGTCAACCTGCTGGGCCATCATAACGCCCGGAATGCTGCGCTCGCCATGGCGGTCGCGGCGGAACTGGGCCTGAGCCGGGAGGAACTGGATCAGGGCCTGCAGCGTTGTCAACCGGCGTCGATGCGAATGGAGATGCGAACACTCGGCGGTGTGCGCATCCTCAATGACGCCTACAACTCCAATCCGGACTCCCTTCTGGCGGCTTTGGAGACGATGGGGTTGTTTCCGACTGGGGGAAAACGCATTGCCATTCTCGGCGACATGGCCGAGCTTGGACAAGT
>NYYJ01000053.1 GCA_002686755.1 Verrucomicrobiales bacterium | reverse complement strand
TCGCCCTTGTTGGCATGGGGAGTGTCCTTGCAGCGACAACGCGCTCGCCGTTGTTGGCCATGATCCTGATTTTTGAAATCTCGCTGAAGTATGAGTTGATGCCGCCGTTGATGATTGGCTGCGTGGTGGCGACATTGGTTTCGCAGAAACTGCACAAGGCGTCAGTTTACTCGGCGCCACTGCATCGGCGCGGGTTGGTGGTGGATCAGGAAAGCCGGCGGATGGGTTCGGCCACGGATCGCTGCATCGGGGACGTAATGGTGGGGCCNACTTCGCCAATCAAGGAGACCGCCGCGTTGCCGGAAATCTCGGAGATCTTCCTGCGCAGTCCACGAAACTACCTGCCGGTGCTCAGCGCGGACAAGCGGCTGGTGGGGGTGATTTCACTTCAGGACTTGAAGGCTCACCTCAACGCCGGGGACGAGTTGCGGGCAGTGATCGCGCTGGACTTGATGCGTCCGCCGGAAACGTTCCTGACGCCCAATCGCCGATTGATGGAAGCCCTTCCGGAGATCATGGGATCCGAGATGGAGATGATCCCGGTGGTAAATTCAAACCGGGAGATGCGCCTGGTCGGCTCGGTGTCGCGTAGCAAGACGCTCGGCCTGATGTCGGACGCGATCGCCAGAAGCGGCGAGGAAAACTCAATATAAGGCGCGCGCCGCGCGCGCTTGGCCAAGCGCGGTAACTCTACCTCTATTCTCCGACGAAATGGATATCGACCAGTTCCCCGGGGTGAATGTTCAGCTTGATCGGTTCGCCGTCGTCGTCGACCAGATCTATAGTGAACGGCAACACTTTCTTGTATGCGGTTCGGCTCCGGAGGATGCCGCTCCCGACCGCTTCGAGCCTGTTGCTGACCTTGGTGATCTTGGCACGTTTCACCTGCCCTTGGGCTCCGAAAAATGAAAAGAGTCCGGATGAAGTGGGGCGCCGGGTTCTTATTTCGACTTCCATCCCGATTTTGGGCTCCAAGTGGATGGGCTGCGGGACGTAGCCGACGATTTTTTTGACCTCCGACGAACTGATGGTTGCAATTGTCTCGCCCGGCTGGACGCTTTCTCCGGTCTGTTTGCTGATGCTCCCGATTTCCCCATCGATAGGCGATTCCAGCTTGATGTAATCGAGCAACCCTTCCACGCGGCTCAGCCCCTTGTCGAGGCGCTCGATCTGGGCCTCGTCCAACTGGCTTGCTGGATCATTCTCCTGTGCCTCACGCAGGGCCGTTTCGATTGAGGCTACCAGCTCGGTCTTTTGCTGTACCTGAACCGCATAGGAATCGCGGTCGGTCTTGGCCTTGTTGTAAACTGTCTCGGAAACGAGGTTCTCCTTGAACAGGCTCTCGATCCGGTTGAATTCCTTTTCGGAGTTTTGAAACTCGATCTTCAACGCAGCCACGGAAGTCCGCTCGTTAAGCCAATCCAATCGCAGTTGGTTGTAGTTTAGCGCGGTCCTCGCCCGCTGCATCGGGTCAATGGTCAGGGTAAGCAAATCGACCTGCGCCCGGACCCATTCCACTGTGGCATCGGCGAAGTCCGGATCCATTGAATAATCGATGAGGGCGATCTCATCGCCTTCCTTCACGGAATCGAACCGGCCTACGTTCACCTTTTCCAAAAATCCGGCGCGCGGACTGGAAAGGATGATGTTTTCCGATCGCGCCTCGCCCACAACGGAGGAGGGGCTGACCTTGCTCCACCATAGGAGCATCACCCCGGTGATACAGAGCAGGAACACGATGACCGGCAGGACAACCTGGCGGAAATCCTGCCACTTCTGCTCGGCCGGAATGGGAATGGGCTGCTTGTCGCTCATGGACTAGATCTCTGATTCGGCCTCCGCCTTCAACCCTGTCACCCGGGACACACCGTCTGTTTCGCGAAGCTCGGTCAGCAAATCCTCGAGGCGTGAGGGATCGCGCAGCAACAGCCGGTAGGAAAAATCCATGCCCTGGGAACCGTCAGCCGTCCGCTCGCTCACGCAACGGGAACGGCGGGCATGACGCCGAAGCGTGTCATCCAACGACCCGATCTCCGGGGCGGGGCGCTCCCAATGCAAATTGAGAATGGTGTCGTACCGATGCCGGGTGCCGAAAGAAGTCACCCGATTGTAGACCATGATCAGGCAGATCAGGAGGCATCCCGCGACCGCAGTCGCGAATTTCAGCGTGCCACAGGCCATGCCAATGACGATGACTGATAGGATGAAGGAGGTGTCCAGCGTGTCCCTGAGGATGTTGCGAAACCGCACGATCGCGAACACGGCCATCAACCCAAAGGCGGTCACCAGATTGTTGGAAAGAACCAGCATCACCATCGACACGATCGTGGGGATCACCACCAGGGAGTTCACGAATGACCGGGAATAGGACAACCCGGTATGCGTGAACATGTACACCCAAGCGATGGCATGGCCGCAGACGAATGCCAGCAGAAGCCCCATGAGCATCATGGGAACGTCGGTGGGAACAGGGGTGTAGTCACCCTGTAAAAACCAGTGATCCATCAGCCTTTAGTGCACGGTTGCGTTTTCCATTGCATGAGCGATTGGCCAACCGCTGGAATCGAGCCCCTCCCGCACGGATCGTTCCCCCAACAGTGTGACTCCGTCGACGTACTTGGCCGCGCCACACTGAGCCAGGCCGAAGATCCTGACCAACTCGCGGAACCAGTCCGGAAAACGGTTGGTGAATTTCAACTCCAGCACCAGGTTGTCGCCAAATACATAATGAGGGTCTCTCATCTCAGTGAGCAAATGCGCCTCGGGCTCAACCTCAATCCGGGTTTGCCGGTCTATCGTGACGCGCACCGTGTTGTCGTGCCGGCTGGTCCACGCCTCGCGGTAGTAGGCGACGTGCGCCTTGGGCGTGGCGTTCAATTCCTGCATGTGGTGAATGAACTGCTCCACTGCGGCACGGTGGGCCGGTTCCTCGCTGGACATTTGCTCCGGCAACGGCAACTGCCCCCCCAGCACCTGCTCCAGCGCTTCTCGCTTTACGCCGCCCCGTTGCTTCGCGATCGTGTTGTCCGTACGGCGCTTGATCTCGAAATAGACCGGCGACTTCGGCCGATCCTCATAAAAACGGATGCGCAGTTTGTACCGGTTTTTGTCCCCGTTGATCGTTGTGTGGTAAAGGCGCAAATCCGGTGAATCAAGATAGAGACTGTGCACCGGGTAGGAGAGGTTGGGCTGGGTCGCCCCGAACGCATCCAAGTCAAGGTACGACGACACAAAATCACGCAACGCCAAGGCCACATCCTCCCGGATGATGTACTTGTGCTCGTACCGTTGTTTTTGCAGATTGTCCGCCAAAATAACCTCGTGCCGTGCCAAGGGACACACGCCCTCCCTGCCGGGTTTTTCGCAAAAAAAGCCCGTAGGCCGGGCAATCTAACGCCTAATACGCCGTTGTCACGAAAAAGTTACATCTCCCCAGCTTGGCCAAGCGCTTGGCCAAAGGAACAGTTTCGCGGCTGTTTCAAAGGTTGCCAACTCGATACAGCTTTGGCTAAATCGCCCGCGTGAAACGGTTTTCATTCATCACCACGCTATTCCTGTCACTTGGCCTCCTGTCCACTGCCCACGCCGCTGGGCCGGACGACTCTTTCATCCAAGCCTACACCCTCATTGCCGAGGCGGACAACCTCTCCCGGCTTGGGCAAAAAAATGCCGCCATCCAAAAATNCCGCCAAGCCCGGAACGACTTGGCCGCCCTCCAGTCCGGCTATCCGGACTGGAACACCGCAGTCGTCAGTTTCCGCATCAGCTATGTGGATCGGAAACTGAAAGCCATAGGCGCCGAGACCCCGGGGGAGGCCAAGCCAGCCACGGCCAAGCCGACCCCGCTCGACCCCGCCGCTGCCCGGCGCGAGATCGCGATCCTCAAGCGCAAGGTCGAGTCGCTCAATAACTCGATTGCCCTCAAGGACGCCAAACTCAAGGAAGCCCTCTCCGCCGTGCCCACCCCGGAGGAAACCAAGCGCTTGGCCAAGCTGGAAAGCGACCTCTCCGGGCTTCGCCAGGAAAACGCCAACCTAAAGGGCGCGATCGACAAGGCCACCGCACAATTGAACGATGCCAACACCGGCTTGGCCAAGGCCCGGGCGGAAGCTGAAAAGGCACAGGCGAACCTGACCAAGGCACGGGCGGAAAATGAAGAAACCCACAAGGCACTTGCCAACGCGCTCGAGGAAGCCAAGACCGCCAAGGCGCAGGCGAACGATCGCCAGGCCAAGCGGCTCGAGAAGCAACTCGCCGACAAACAGAAGTCCCTCGAGAATAGCGAAAAAGAACTGGCTTCACTCAAGACGGCAAACGACGACCTCGAATCGGAGTTGAAGTCATTCAGGAAAGGCAGCCGCGAAAAGGAGCTCCAGGCCGAAGTGAATTCGCTGAAAAAGAAAATGGCCGACAGCAACAGCGAACTGGAAAAAGTCTCCGGAGATNTCGCNGCACTCAAGAANAACAACGACTCNCTCGAGNANGAACTCAAGTCNTNCAAGAAAGGCAACCGCGANAANGACCTCGAGGACAAGGTCGGCTCNCTCGAGAANNAACTGGCCAAGAGCNANAGNNANCTNAAAGAAAGCCTCGAGCANCCTGGCGANCGCCGAAAACAGCAACGACTCGCTCAACGCCCAACTCAAGACCCTCCAAAAAGGTTCCGAAGAAAAGGAAATGCGCGACTACATCAACACCCTCCAGAAGCGCCTGGCCAAGGCCGAACGCCGAAACACCAACCCAGCCAGCAAGCGGAAGGGGCTCTCCGGCATCTTCAACTGGCGAAAAGAAGGTCGGACCGAAAAGGCCCAGGTGGCGGAGTTACAGAACCGGATAGACACCCTTCGGTCGCGACTCGAGGTGCTCGAGGCCGAAAAGATCCCGTACACCGACGAGGAAAAGAAACTGTTCGCCGAGCCAAAGACNGAGAGCCAGCCNGCCAACACGCTCGAGGCCAAGGTCGCCACCNTGCCGGANGGGGCCGCAGCCGAATTCAAGGCCGGCNAAGCCGCNCTCGTGAAGGCCAACTTCAGNGAGGCGGAACAAAAGTTTCTGCACGTCCTCAAGCTGGACGAGGAAAACCCGCTGACGCTGGCCAACCTCGCCATGGCCCAGATGGAACAGGGTAACTACGACGACGCAGAGGCCAGCCTGGCGCGGGCGTTGCAAAACGACGATCAGGACTCCTACGCCCTCTCTCTGATGGGCACTCTTCGTTACCGCCAGAATAAATACGAGGAGGCGCGCGACCACTTGGCCAAGGCGGTCAAACTGAACCCGGAGGACGCCAACGCGCAGCATTTCCTCGGCTCGGCCCTCAACAACCTCGGCCAGCGCAAGGCCGCNGAGACCGCNCTGCGCAAGGCNCTTCAGATNAAGCCGGGGCACGCCGAGGCCCATCACAATCTCGCCATCGTCTACGCCACGCAGAAACCGCCCTTCACCGCCCTGGCCAAGTTCCATTACGACAAGGCGATCGACGGCGGCCACGCCAAGAACGCCGAACTGGAAAAACTGCTGGGCACCGAAAAATAGCCCCATGCTCGGGCAGCACGCCGAGGAACTGAGCGTCGCCACGCGCGGCCGCGGGTTTTACGAGATCACCCGCGAGGTGGCTGGCTTGGTCGCGGCCAGCGGCTTTCAAACCGGCTTGGCCACACTGCACGTCTGCCATACCTCCGCCTCGCTGCTGATCCAGGAAAACGCCGANCCCACCGTNCGCACCGACCTCGAGTCGNTNTTTTCGCGCCTGGCCCCGGACGGCGANCCGGTTTACGAGCACAACTACGAGGGCGACGACGACATGTCGGCCCACATCCGCACGGCGCTGACCAGCGTCAACCTCAGCATCCCGATCTCCGGCGGTTCGCTGGTGCTCGGCACCTGGCAGGGCGTCTACCTGTGGGAACACCGCACCCACCCCCACACCCGCCGCATCCACGTCCACATCACCGGCGAATAAACAGTTGACGCCCCAGTCGCTTGGCGGCTCAATCCGGGCATGGCTNANTCCATTTCATTTCTGCGTTGTGTTGTCTCCGTAGCCGGTGCGTTTGCGCTTGGCCAAGCNGCNGNNCNNGCNGAGGTNAAGCTGCCGTCCGTCTTNGGCGANCACATGGTNTTGCAACAGGGCCAGCGNCTGCCGGTCTGGGGCTGGGCCGATCCCGGCGAGGCGGTGACCGTCTCGGTCGCCGNCCAGACNAANNNAACCAAGGCCAACAAGAAAGGCGCCTGGNAGGTTNGNCTNAANCCGNTNAAGGNNNNCAANACCCCGNTNCCNTTCTCGGTGAAGGGCAGNAACACGATCGCGTTCGACGATGTGCTCGTNGGCGAGGTCTGGCTTTGCTCCGGCCAGTCCAATATGGAGTGGCGAGTCTCACAATCCGACAACCCGAAAGAGGAGATCGCCAACGGCAAACACCCGCTCATCCGCCACATCAAGATTCCCCATCGCCCCTCCGACAAGCCGGAACAAGACGTCACCCCCGAGCGCGGCGGGTGGGAAGTTTGCAGTCCGGACACCGTGGCCAACTTCACCGCAGTCGGCTACTATTTCGCCCGTCACCTCAAGGGCGAACTCGATGTGCCGATCGGACTACTTGGATCAAACTGGGGCGGCACTCGCATTGAACCGTGGACCCCTCCCGCCGGCTTCAAGTCCGTCCCCGCNCTTAAGAATATCGCGGACAACCTCAAGGATTACCCGAAGAAGGGCAATAACGGGAACATTCACCACCAATCTGCGCTCGCACTCTACAACGGCATGATTTCCCCACTGAAGCCGTACGGCATTCGGGGTGCGATCTGGTATCAGGGCGAGTCAAACAACGGCGAAGGCATGCTCTATTACGAGAAGAAAAAAGCCCTTGTCAACGGCTGGCGCAATGTCTGGAAAAACAAAAAGATGCCGTTCTACTATGTGCAACTCGCGCCGTACAAATACGGCAACCGTAACCCGCAAGACCTGGCCGGAATCTGGCAGGCACAGTTGAGCGCACTCGACATCCCACACACCGGCATGGCAGTAACCACCGACATCGGCAACACACGCGACATCCATCCCAAAAACAAACAGGAAGTCGGACGTCGCCTCGCCCTCTGGGCGCTCGCCAAGAACTATGGCAAAAAGNACATCGTATACTCCGGCCCGTTGTTTAAGTNGTTCAAGAAAAAGNAAAACCGCATCATCGTCCGATTCGATCATGGCAAGGGACTCAAATCGAGCAACGACAAGCCGCTCACCCACTTTGAATTGCAAGGATCGGACGGCAAATGGTTCCCGGCTGACGCATCCGTTGACGAGGCCGAATTGATCGTCACCAGCAAGACAGTACTAGAGCCCAAAAATGTTCGTTTCGGCTGGAACCAGGAGGCGGAGCCAAACCTAGTCAACGGAGCCGGCCTGCCGGCCTCGCCGTTCACCACCGCCGTGTTGGAGTGACGCCGCCCAAGCGCTTGGCCCGATGCGGCTCTATGACGCGCACAACCATTTGCAGGACGACCGGTTCGGCGGGCGGCAGGACGAGTTGATCGCCGACTGCGCCGACGTTGGCATGACCCGGATGGTCGTCAACGGCACCCGCGAGGCCGACTGGCCCACGGTCGCCGCCTTGGCCAAGCGCCACGATTGCGTGTTGCCGAGTTTCGGGCTGCATCCGTGGTTCGTTCCCGAGCGATCGGCGGAATGGCTGGCTCAGCTCGAGCAGCAACTCGACGCCTGGCCAAGCGCGGTCGGCGAGATCGGCCTCGACCGCTGGAAGCCCGGCCTCGACTACGATGGGCAGGAGACGGTCTTCACCACCCAACTCCGTCTGGCCGCCGAGCGCAATCTTCCCGTGAGCATTCACTGCCTTAAGAGTTGGGGCCGGCTGCACGAGTTGCTCCGCGCCGGGCCGCTGCCCCAGCGCGGATTCCTGCTGCACAGCTACGGCGGCCCGGCGGAGATGGTCGAGCCGTTGGCCGGGCTTGGCGCCTACTTCAGCTTTCCCGGCGCGTTTGTGCACGAGCGCAAGACGCGTCAGCGCGACGCCTTCCGCCAAGTGCCGGCCGACCGGCTGCTTATCGAGACCGACGCCCCCGACCAGCCGCTGCCGGAAGACCGCGTCACCCACCCGCTTGGCCAACGGCTCAATCATCCGGCCAACATCGCCGCCGTGTACGAAGCCGCCGCCGAGGCGCTTGGCCAAGCGCCCGACCACTTGGCCAAGCGCGCGGAGGAAAATTTCGTCCGCCTTTTTGGCAGTTAATCGAGGGTCTCGCGGGCGACGAGGTCGCGGGCTTTTTGGATCAGCCGCCAGTCGTCGATGAGGTTGCCGAACTTGAAATCCGGCAGGCCACTCTGCGCCTGGCCCAGCAGTTCGCCCGGGCCGCGCTGACGCAAATCCTCCTCGGCCAACGCGAAGCCGTCGCCGCCTTTTTCCATCACCTCGAGCCGGCGNCGGCCGTCGTCGGTNGCATCGCCGGCNACNAGGATGCAGTGCGACTCGTGCGCGCCCCGGCCGATCCGCCCCCGCAACTGGTGCAACTGGGCCAGGCCGAAGCGGTCGGCGTTCTCGACNAGCAGGATCGTCGCGTTGGGGATGTCGACGCCGACCTCGATCACGCTCGTCGCGAGCAGTGCCTTCAGTTTCCCCGCAAGAAAACCGGCCACGGCCTCCTCCTTTTCGGCCGGTTTGAGCCGGCCGTGCAGCAGGCCGACGGCGTGCGGTGCGAGTTGTTCCCGCACGGTTTCGAGTTCCTGATTGACGGCTTTGAGGCTGCCGCCGCCCTCGTCATCGACGCGCGGATAAACGATGTACGCCTGCCGCCCCGCTGCCAGTTGGTCGCGGATGAAGCCCCACACCTTGGGCAGGCTCTCCGGCGCGCGGACATGCGTGCGCACCTCGCCGCGGCCCGGTGGCATCTCATCGATCACCGAGCAGTCGAGATCGCCGTAAACGGTCAGGCCAAGCGTGCGTGGGATCGGCGTGGCGGTCATCACGAGCACGTGCGGATAGCGCCCCTTGCGGACGAGTTTCTTTCGCTGCTCGACGCCGAATTTGTGCTGCTCGTCAATGATCGCCAACCCGATGTTCTCGAGCGCGAACGACTCCTCGACGAGTGCGTGGGTGCCGATGACGAGTGGCGGAAACCGGCTGTCTCCCATGTCCAACTCCGGTTGGTCGAGGGTGGCCATTGTTTTTTTTGCGCCGGTGTGGAGGTGCAGCGGGATACCAAACGGCTCGAGCCATCGGCCAAAGACGCGGTAATGCTGCTCGGCCAAGATCTCGGTCGGCGCGAGCACGACTACGCTGAAACCGCTCTCGAGCGCGCGCAGCGCGGCACAGGCGGCCACGGCGGTCTTGCCGCAGCCGACGTCGCCCTGCAGCAGCCGGCGCATCGGGTGCGGGCCGGCCATGTCGGCGGCGATGTCGTCCCAAGCCCGCTGCTGCGCACCGGTGAAGGCGAAGCCAAGCGCATCCAAAAACGGCTGCACCAGCCGGTCGTCCCCAGCACACGGCAACGCCTTGACCTTGGCCTGAAATGTCGTGCGCCGCTCGCGGATTTGTCGCTGAAACCGGATGAATTCCTCGAGTGCCAGCCGCTCGCGGGCCAACTCGGTTCGTCCGAGGTCGTCGGGGAAATGCACCGCCCGAACCGCCTCGGGCAGCGGCAGCCAATGGCTGTCGTCGCCGGCCAGCAGCCCGGTGTTCGTGTCCGGCACCAAGTCGGCGAACTGCTCCACCGCCTGCCACAGCACGGCCCGCAGCCACCGCTGCTTGACGCCGTCGGTCAGCCGGTACACCGGAACGATGCGCTTGAGGTGGATGAACTCCTCGCCCTCCTCGGCCACCTCGGCCTCGGGGTGATCCATCGTGCGCGGTTTCTCCGCCTTGAGTTTGCCGTGGACGTGGACGAAGTCGCCGGTTTTGTAGTACCGCTCCATGTACGGCATGTTCCACCAGCGGCAATGCACCCGCGCCGTCCCNTCGTCGAGGATGAATTCGAACAGACTTTTGCCGCGCCGCATCCGCTTGACCCCGGCCGCCACGATCGTCCCGGCGACCGTGCCGGTGTCGCCCCTGGCCANGGCCTTGGCCTCGTGCGGCTGGTTGCGATCCTCGTACCGCCGCGGGCCGTGCCACAGCAGGTCGGCGACCGTGCGGATGCCCAGCTTGGCCAGGCGCGAGGCGCGTCCGCCGCCGACGCCGGNCAGCGCCGCCACCGCTTGGCCAAGGGGATCTGTCGCCGACTCGGACACTCCGGCAGTTGTACCGGCAAGCGTGCGCTTGGCCAAGCCGGCCGTCGGTTTGCCCTTTCGCTTGGCCAAGCCAACTCATACAATCACCGCCCGATGGCCGACGAGCAACCCCCGACACGAGACCTGTTATGGAGCCAATACACCCAGGTTTTCGCGGAGATGGACGACTTGTCGCTCGCACGCTGGATGGCCCAGACGTTGAGCCAATTCTCCGGCCAGTCGTGGCGGCTTTCCCACCCGTTGATGCTGTCGTACGAGTTGGCGGCCGGCGTGGCGCACGANCGGCAAGTCTGGCTCAAGGGCATGGCNATCATCCCCGCCGGCTACACGNNNGCCGNGTGCTGNCGNGCGCCGCTGCTGCCGATNTTCTNCCGCGATGTGCTCGACACCGGCCTGCTCTGCAANCATTGCAACGAGANCTGCNTCGCGTTCGACGACCTGCCGGANGANNTGAAACCGCGCATNGAAAANTGGGCGACCGAGTACGACACGGCGCACGCCATCGCCCACTGGGAGGAGGACGGNATCAAGCTGCCGCCCGATTACGAACAGGTACTCGAGTTGGCCGCGCAAACCGCCGAGAGCCTGCTGGCAGAGGGCGGCACCTTGCTGGCCCCGGCGCTGCTCGAGTTTTACCCGGCAGTGGCATGGGAAGACCGCGATGAATGCCTCGAGGTGAATCCCGAGGACATCGACACCTGACGCGGCCTAAAGCCAGTCTAAAGCCGGTCTTTTTGATCGGGAAACTTCTCCTTGATCGTGCGGACAAGCCGGTTCTCGTCGGCCGGCTCCATCTTGCGGCGCGGGATGCGNCGGCGGACACCATCGAGCAGTTCCAGCCAATCCTCAAACGCTGGCTCGGGGTACGCCTCCCATCGCTCGAATCGCCGTTCGCGCCGGAAAAATTTCCAGACGTTGCGCTCGTTGCGGGCGTAACACTCCAGCCGCTCGCCGTATTCGTCGCGGCGTTTCCAGTTGATCTCGCCCTTGGCCCCCATTTCAGTCCGGCCGGTTCACGCCCGCGACCGCCATCGCCGCGATCCCCTCCCCGCGACCGAGGAAGCCGAGCAGCTCGTTCGTCGTCGCCTTGATGCCGACCCGGTCTGGCGGGATGGACAACGCCTGCGCAACCGCCGCCTTCATCGCCGGCACGTGCGGGAGAATCTTTGGCGCCTCCGCGATCACCGTGGCGTCAACGTTCACAATGCGGCCGCCGGCTTCCGTCACCAGTTCGGCGGCTTTCTCGAGAAAAATCCGGCTGGGGGCGTCCTTCCACTGCGGTTCACTTGGCGGAAAGAAACTGCCGATGTCGCCGTGGCCAAGCGCCCCGAGCACCGCGTCGCAGATCGCGTGCATCAGAACGTCGGCATCGGAGTGACCATCGAGCCCCCTGTCGTGCGCGATCTCCACGCCGCCAAGCCAGAGCGGCCGCCCCTCCGCGAGGCGATGCACGTCGTATCCGATTCCAGTATAAACCACGGCCGAATTATAGGCACAAACCCCACTTGGCCAAGCGCGGACCGCGGGCTACTCCGCTTGGCCAAGCGCAAACAAGGCAATGCCGGCGGCGACGGAGGCATTGAGCGAGTTGATCCGGCCGCGCTGGGTGATGCCCACCACGTCGTCGGCCATGTTGAGGATGAATTGGCCAACGGAACGATCCTCACCACCGATCACTAGGAGCAGTTTCTCCGGCTTGGCCTCGGCGACGGACTCCAAAGACGTTTTGCCCCCCGCGTCCAGCGCCACGACGCGATAGCCGGCCTCGGCCGCCTTGCGGGCGTAGCCGTTGGCGGAGTCGTCGCGGCAGATTTTCATGAACTCGGCCGCGCCGGCGCTGACCTTGACCACCGACGGATAGATTTCCGGCACACCCTTTTTCGGCAGGCAGACGGAGGTGAAGCCGAACACCTCGGCACTGCGGAGGATCGCGCCGACGTTGTGCGGATCCTCGACGTTGTCGAGCAGCAGCAGGCGCGGCGCGCCGAGCAGTTCACCAAAGTCGGCGTACGGGTAAAGCGACGTCTTGAGTACGACGCCCTGATGATCGCGGCTGCCGGAGAGCTGCATCAGTCGCCCCTTGTCCGTCCACTCGACCTCGACCTTGTGGCGCTCGAGGACGCCGAGCAGCTTCTTGACGCGGGCGTTGTCGCGCATTCCGTCGTTGAGATGTGCCGAAAAGACACGGCGCTTCCCCGCCCGCAACACCTCAAAGGNGGGGTTCAATCCGTAAATGTGTTCTCGACTCGACTTGGCCATCGGCGCGGCGCGCAACTTAAGGCAGGCTCCGGCCGGAGTCGACCGCTCCTTGCCATTTTGGCGGATTGACCGATACTCCGGCCGTGAGCGCAAGCATCACAGAGTTGACCAACGGCCTGATCGCCTCCTACGCCAAGGTGGGCGGCATCAACCACCTGGACGGCGGCAATCTGCCGTCCAAGTTCGCCATCGCGACAATCACGACCGATCTGCTGCGACTGCTGCTGCCCGGTTTTTTTGACGAGAAACCGGTCCAGACCTCCGAGTTGAAGGTGGAGATTTCCATGCTGATGGACAGCGTCAGCGGCCGGCTGGAGGATGAGATTACCAAGAGCATCGAGTACAAGCCGCCCGGCGGCCAGACGGCCAAGCCGAGGCAAATGGCCCGCGAATTCACCACCGAGTTCCTCGGCAGCTTTCCCACCATCCGCGAGCGGCTCCGGACCGATGTCGAGGCCGCCTACGCCGGCGATCCCGCCGCCATCAGCCACGAGGAGATCGTCGTGGCGTATCCGTTCGTCGAGACGATCGCGGTGCAGCGGATGGCACACCAACTCTACCGGCTGGGCGTGGCGCTGATCCCGCGCATCATGAGCGAATGGGCGCACAGTCGCACCGGCATCGACCTCCATCCGGGGGCCGAGATCGGCTCGCACTTTTTCATCGACCACGGCACCGGGACGGTCGTGGGCGAGACGACCCGCATCGGGGATCACGTGAAGATTTATCACGGCGTCACCCTCGGGGCGAAGTCCACCGCACGCGTCGTGGAACTGCGAGGAACCAAGCGGCATCCGACCATCGAGGACAACGTCACGATCTACCCGGGGGCGACCATCCTCGGCGGCGAGACGGTCATCGGCGCGAACAGCACGGTGGGCGGCAACGTGTTCCTCATCCACAGCGTGCCGGCCAACTCACTCGTCATCGCCGAGGACGTCAGCGTCAAGGTAATGAGCAAGGCCGACCACTACGATATCTGAACCGGCATCCGGCCGAGTCACTCGGCGGTCGATCGTTCCGCGGCGCGGGCCTTCAATTCGGCGACGGCCTGCACCCATTTGTCGTACGAGCCTGCAATGTCGGCAGACTCGGCGTTGCCCTCGTGAAACAAAATGCCGTAGCGGAAATTCCGCTGCTCGCCCTTCTTGAGCTTGAAGTCGCCCACGCCCTTTTTCTTGCCCTCGAAGTTGTGGATGCCAAATGGGTTCGCGGCAACGAGGCCGTAGTCGCGGGCGTGCCACCATGTTGGGTGGCGAAGGTTTTCGGGATGATCAAACATGGCGACGCCCACCGTGTGGCCGTCGACCTTGCCCCAGTAATCGACCCACTTGGCGCGCTTGCCCCAGAGTGCCTTGTCACTGTGTCCGGCACTGTTCACCGCCTTGCCGTTGGCGGTGGTGACACCGCTGCCGTTGCGCAGACGCAGGTTCGGGTGCGTGCGGATGCCCATGCTGCCCTCCTTCGTGTCGCCAAACGTCACGTCGCCCTCCGAGGCAAAGATCGTCACGCTGTACGAAACAAACGTGCCGCCGAACGCCTTGTAAAAACTGATCGAAGTTCGGTCGGTGCAGACCACCTTGCCGTCCGGGCCGACCCAATTGTTCTTGGAGACGATCGAGCCGCGGCGGCCCCCCTTGGCCTGCACCAGCTCGGCCGGGAGTATCTTGCCGGTGTTTTTGCCGTTGTGCCAAAAACTGATGCCGTTGACCTCGCCGTGCGTGAACCACAGCGACGCATGGTGCACGTGGTCCCGCGCCTCGCCCTTGACCTCCTTGAACGGGTAGTTGCGCGTCATGCCGATGCCGTGCGGGCCGATGACCGGGTACAACACCGGCTTGTTGTACCCCTTGGGGATGTATTCGGTGAACAGCTTGCCATCAATCTCGACCCGGTAGTTGTCGCCGTTCTTC
Organism: Verrucomicrobiales bacterium; assembly: GCA_002686755.1. Classification (GTDB taxonomy): domain Bacteria; phylum Verrucomicrobiota; class Verrucomicrobiia; order Limisphaerales; family UBA1096; genus UBA1096. The sequence goes on along the minus strand of NYYJ01000053.1, from coordinate 14,167 downwards.
CTGACGACAAACGGCCCGTCCTGTGCATACGACTCCGCTTGGCCAAGCGCCAACAGTCCCGCGAAAACCGGCAGTAAAAAACGTGAGTTCATCGCGGTGGAAACTAGGTTTTGGAGAGAATCCAGTCAACGGAAAAAGCGGGCGCCCAGCCAAGCGGGGGCATCCCGGCCTTGGCATGGCACGATCCATCCCGCTAGAGTGCGGTGTGCCGGGTGTCCTCCGATTCTTGGGTCTGTTCAACGCCGCCGTGTGGGTCGGCGGCTCGGTGTTTTTCTCGTTCCTCGCCGGGCCGGTGTTTTTCTCGCCAGAAGTCAAGTCGATCACCCCACCGCCATACAACGGCATCGTCGCCCAGGCGATGCTTGGCCGCTACTTCACGCTGCACCTCCTTTGCGGAGGCCTGGCAATCTTGCACCTGCTGCTCGAGTGGCTGTACGGCGGGGGCGGATTCCCGAGGCGGACCGTTGCGGTTGTCGGGGTGCTGCTTGGCCTCGCACTGATCGGCGGCAAATTTATCGGACCCAAGCTCACCGTTTGGCACCAACAGGAGTACCAGTTCAAGCTGAAGAGCGAAGGCGAGCCACCGATGATCGAGCCGGCAACCTACGAGCCGCAAGTCATCCAGGACGCCAAGTGGAAGTTTGACGTGTGGCACGGCGTCTCTCAGCTCATCAACCTCGCGATGCTGACCCTGCTGACATGGCGGTTTTGGAGCCTCACCCGAACCGGCGGACATGACGGCTCCAGCCCGTATGGGCAGCGCAAGCGGAACCTCTTCGCCAAATAACGGCCGCGGGCTTGCCGTGCCTACTCCACCGAGATGGCCTGCTTGATGCCGAACTTCTCGATGCGTTTGCGCAACGTGGCGCGCGTGATGCCCAGCAACTTGGCCGCCCGGACCTGGTTGCCGTTGGTCTCGCGCAGCGCGTGGGCAATGAGTTCCCGCTCGACCGCCGGTAACACGGCGAGGTCCGGCTGCTCCTTGGCCCAGTGAAACAGCGTCGCCGCGATGGAACCAAGGTCGTTGGCGGTGGCCGGCGGCGGCTCCGCTTGGCCAAGCGCCTGGCCCGGGCCAGCCGGGGCAGCCCGGCCGGGCCGAATGTCCGATGGCAGGTCGTCGGCCCGGATGGCGTCGCCCTTGGCCATGACGATGGTGCGGCGCATGACGTTCTCCAGTTCCCGCACATTGCCGGGCCAGTCGTGCCCCACCAGCCGCTCCTGCGCGTCTTCAAGGATTGATTTCGGCTTGCGACCCTCGGCCTGGGCGATGGTGTTGAGAAAGTAATCGATGAGCAGCGGGATGTCCCCGGGACGCTCTCGCAGCGGCGGCAGGCTGACCCGCACGACGTTGAGCCGATAAAACAAATCCTCCCGAAACTCCTTGGCCGCCACGGCCTCCTCCAGTCGCTTGTTCGTTGCAGCGATGATGCGCACATCGACCTTGATCGGCTTGTTGCCGCCAACGCGCTCGATCGTGCCGTTCTGCAGCACGCGCAAAATCTTCGCCTGCGTGGCCAGCGTCATGTCGCCGATCTCGTCGAGGAACAGCGTCCCCCGGTCGCACTGCTCGAACTTGCCAATGCGCTGCGAGTTCGCCCCGGTGAACGACCCCTTTTCATGGCCGAACAACTCGCTCTCGAGCAGGTTCTCCGGGATCGCAGCGCAGTTGATCGGAAGGTACGGCTTGTCGTTGCGCTGGCTGTTTTGATAAATGGCGCGCGCGACCAATTCCTTGCCGGTGCCGCTCTCGCCGGTGATCAGCGCCGTTGCGTCCGAGCCAGCCAGTTGGCCGATCATCTTGAACACCTCCTGCATCGGCTGGCTACGGCCGACGATGCCCAGGTCGTAATCCTCCGACTCGAGGAGCGGCTCGCAGGCGACAACCTGTTTCATGTCGCGGGCCGCCTTGAGGGCGTCGGCGACGAGTTGCTTGAGTTGCGGCACGTCAAACGGCTTGAGCAGATAGTCGTACGCGCCGAGCTTCATCGCCTCGATCGCGGTCTGCGTCGTGCCAAAGGCGGTCATCATGATCACCGGCAGCTTGGCATCGTCCTGCCGGATGCGACGCAATGTTTCCAGCCCGTTGATGCCGCCCATGCGGACATCCATCAGCACGAGATCCGGCTGAAAACGCTTGATGACCTCGAGCCCCTCCTCGCCGCTTGCAGCGGTCTCGAGGTCAAGGTCGGGCGAGGCGAAAATGCGCTTGAACGAGTAGCGCACATCATCCTCGTCATCGATGAGCAGAAGTTTGTCCATGGCCCGGCCCTGAAAGGGCTTGCGAAGCATAGGCGGCACGGTCGGATTTCACAACGCCAAGAAAAAAGTCGCCTTGGCCAAGCGGAAAAACTAGCCTCGCCCCAGCCAGTTCACGAACATGAAACCGTTGACCCGCCGTCACTTTTTGGCCGCCACCGCCGCGGCAACCACCACCGCCGCCCTGCCCGGCCGGGCGCTTGGCAGCAAACCCAAACAGGAGATCATCGACCTGCATCAGCACACCAACTACAGCGGCCGAAACGATGAGCGGCTGCTCGGCCATCAAAAGGCTCTGGGCGCGCGGTGGACCGTCCTGCTGCCGGCCGGCCGCCTGTACGGGCTCGCCGCCAACTGCGGCGGCAACAAGTCCGTCCGCAGGATTGCCGTCAAAAACCCCCGCAACTACGTCCACTTCGCGAACGAGATCGCCGACCACCCCGAGTGCATCCCGACGATCGAGTCGTATTTGAAAAAGGGCGCGGTCGGCATCGGCGAACAGAAGTTCCGCGTCGAGTGCGACTCAAGACACATCCAGCGTATCGCCGAGCTGGCGCGGGAATACGACGTGCCAGTGCTGATGCACTTCGAACACGGCAACTACAACACCGGCATCGAGCGTTTCCACAAGATACTTGAGAAATTCCCCACGGTGAACTTCATCGGCCACGCACAGACCTGGTGGGGCAACATCGACAAGGAACACGACCAAGCGGTCATGTACCCCAAGGGCGCCGTCACACCGTCTGGCATCAGCGACCGGCTGCTGCGCGACTACCCGAACATGTTCGGCGACATGTCCGCCGGCTCCGGGCAAAACGCGCTCGTCCGCGACGAGGCGCACGCGGTCAAGTTCATCGAGCGCCACCAGGACAAGTTGATCTTCGGCAGCGACTGCAACGACATCATCGGCCGCGGGCCAAGCTGCATCGGCGCAAGGACGATCGGAATCATTCGCCGGCTCATCCCGGATCGGAAAATCCAGGACAAGCTATTCAGCGGCAACGCCCGCCGCATCATCCGCATCCCGAAATAACCCCCTGCTTGGCCAAGCGCGGCTAACAACTCGTCGGGACTTCCTGCAGGACCTTGATGCAGTGTGGGATGGCGCCTTCGACGAAGCCGAGGCACTCGACCGCCCCTTTCGGTTTGCCGGGCAGGCAGATCACCAGCGTCGACTCGATCACGGCGGCCAAGTTGCGCGACAGGATGGCGTTGGGGGTGATTTTCATCGACTCGATTCGCATCACCTCGCCGAAGCCGGGCAGTTCGCGCACCGCCATCTCCCGCACCGCCTCGGGGGTCACATCGCGCGGGGCGACGCCGGTGCCGCCGGTCGTCAGGATCAGGTGACAGCCGTTGTTCACCTGTTCGCGCAGGGCGCGCTGGATGTCGCGAATCTCATCCGGCACCAATGCCTCGGCGACGACCTCCCAGCCGTGGCTTGCCGCGGCCTCCTTGAGCGCCGGCCCGCCTGCGTCGTCGTAGACGCCCTGCGTTGCGCGATCCGAAACTGAAATAATCCCAACCTGAATTTGCATTGTTTGTGATCAGTAAATCAACTGGAACTCCGGCAGCATCGTCACCGCCCAAAGCACATCCTCGACCGACTCGGCCGCGTTGCCGCCACCCAGCTTGGCCAGCATCGCCAACTCCGCCTGGCTTGGCGGACGGCCAAGCGCCGCGCGAAACAACCGCTTGGCCAAGCGCGGTGTTTTTTCCGCGCCATCGGCCAAGGCGGCCGCGCCATCCTTGATGAGGCTTGAGAGCACCTCGCCGTTGGTCAGAGCAAGTGCCTGAAGCGTCGTGGCGACGGACGGGCGCTCGGTGGTCACCTGCTCGCGGTTCGGCCGGCCAAGCGCGGTGGTCAACGCTGTCTTGTTTTGGAGCGACTCGCGGAATCGCCCGCCGAAGGCCAGCACTGATCCTCGCATATTGATCCGCTTGGCCAAGCCCCACGGGGCCATCTGCGCCCCACCCAACTCCGAGGCGGAACGCCATTTGGCGTCGTCGAAGCCCGGCTTGTTCCAGTCGTCTGAGCCCTCGGCGCTAACCTTCCACGACTTGTTTGAGACCACATCCATTGTCGAGCCATCCGCGAATTCAAACCGAATGCCCAGCCAAAGCCCGGCTGGGTTACTACCGGAGCCCTCGTTTGTGGCCGACACCGCGATCAGGTTTTTGCCTTTCCGGAACCGCCCGGCAAGATTCCGGAGCTGCGGCTCCTCCCAGTTTTTGCCGGCCAAGCCGTTTCGCTGATTCACGAGAAGGACGAATGCGTTGTCCGCAGCAGCAATGACATCCGCCGTTTTGGGTTTGTGCGGCAACTCGACGGTTTTCCGGAAATACACCGTGCCCGGCTCGACGCCGTTGGCCGCCTTGGGGGTGCTCCATATCCACCGACCGCTGGGAAGGCCGGCCTGTTCGATCCCCTCCTCGCTGTCAAGGTTCGCCCCCTTGAACTCGATCTTCTTCGCCGGTGACGGCTTCCAGTTGCCAGTGAGTGTCGCCACGGCGTCGACAAACTGCTCGGCCGACATGCGGCGCACCAGCGGCCCGCGAAAGACGAATTCCTTCTCCGCCTGCTCGGAGCCGTTCACCGCCGGCAATTGATACGCGCGCGAAGTCATGATCTGCTCCATGGTGAATTTGAGGTCGTATCCGTTGTCGACCAACTCGCTCGCCAACAAATCCAAAAGGCCGGTGTTCCACGATGCGTTTTCCATCTCGTCGACCGGCTCCACGAGGCCGCGCCCGAGGAAGCGCGCCCAAAGCCGGTTCACGATCGTGCGGCTGAGCCGGCCGTTGTTTGGGCTGGTCACCGCTTTGGCCAGTTGCCGGATGCGCGTGGCCTTGTCGGCCTTGGGATCGATCTTACCCAACTCGGGGTGAATGAAGCGCACGTCTGAAATCTTCCCGGTCGGCTTGTCGCACTCGACCAACTCAAGCGGCTTGTCCGCGTACACACTCGCAAGCGCATAGGCATCTGCCAGTGACCAGTCGTTGATGAAGCTATCGTGACACGAGGCGCACTTGAGATTCACGCCCATGAAAATCTGGGAGATGTGCTGGGCCGCCTGCATCTGCGGTTTCTGGCTGGCGTTCACCACGCCCCGCCAGACGATGCCCTTGGTGAAACCCAGCGAGTGCTCCGAGGGATTGACCAGTTCGTACACAAACTTGTCGTACGGCTTGTTGTTGAAAAGCGATCCATACAGCCAGCCGGTGATCTGTTTGCGGCCGCCGTCGATGTAACCGGTTCCGGCGTAGTCGTTGCGCAGGATGTCGTTCCAGAACGCCAGCCAATGCTCGGCGTACGACTTGCGATCGTCGAGTAGTCGCCGAACCAGCTTGCGGCGTTTCTCCGCGTCCGTGTCCGCGACGAATGCCTCCAGTTCCTCCACCGGCGGCAGTAGCCCGATCGTGTCAAGATAAACGCGCCGGGCAAAAATGCGATCCGAAACCACCTCCCCTGTCTCGATGCCGTGCTCGGCAAAGTACGGCTTCAGCAGGCGATCAACCGGGTGACCACCTTCCGGCCCGGGCAACTCCGGCCGTTTCGGCTTGAGGTTCATCACCGGCGCCTTGGCGAAGTTCGCGCCCGCCTCCCACTGGAGTCCCTGATCGATCCACGCCCGCACGAGGCCGACCTGTTTCGGGGTGAACTTCGAGCCTTTCTGCGGCATCACATTGTCGGGGTCGATCCCGGAGACCAACTCGACGAGAAAACTCCCCGCGCTGTCGCCCACCACCACCGAAGCCCCAGTGTCGCCACCGGCCAACAACTGCTCACGTGTCTCGAGGCTGAACCCGCCCTTGGCCTTGCCCTTGCCGTGGCACTTGGTGCAACTCTGCTCGAGCAACGGATAAATCTCCTTGGAAAAACTGACCTTGTGGTTGGCAGCCGGCGGCAACTTGGCCTTTTGCTCTTCGGTCAACTCAGCCCGGACACCCGCGGGCAACGCCAACAGAATACCGACAAACACAACGGCAATTCGAAAAACAACTTTCACGATGCCCGAAAGATAAAAGCCCGCGCCCCGCCGGAAAAGGAAAATGCACTACGGCTCATTCGGCAGAATCTCGAAAACCTGTAAAGTCAATTTCCCTATCAAGCTGCCGCTCACATCCCGGAATGCCGGGTCGGCCGACAACTTTTCGGCCAAGGGCGATCCCGGTATGGCAATCGTAAACCTTGCCCCGGACTCCCTAAACGCCTGAGTTTGGCCGGACGAAACATCGCCGAACCAAGGCTGACCGAGGTGCCAGGCGACATACAACCCGATCCGATGGCCTTCCTTTGAAAAAAATGTCGAGCCAACGACCGGCCCCACCGCACCCGCCTTCTTCATCCGCTTGGCCAAGTCTTGCGCGTAGATGCCGGCATCCGGCTGCGGCGGTGTTCGCAATGCCAAAGGAACCAAAAATAACAACGCGCAGGCGCAGGCGATTATCTCGCGCTTGGCCAATGACTTCTCCGCTTGGCCAAGCGCGAGGACAAGAAATAAAGGCAGAAATAAATAAAAGTAACGCTGATCCACCGGCATCACGTAGACCGGCAGGTAAATCCCGCCGAGACATATCAGTGGAATAACAGCCCAGCGCCAACGATCGGTAAACCAATTTTTCGTCCAGGGCGGCTTGGCAAGCATCGCGAAAACAAAAAACAACGTGCCAAGCCCAAACCAACCGAGCAACACACCCACCCCGTCAAAGGCCGCCAGAAAACGAAACACCGTCTTAACATTCCGGCCGATGAGTGAGAGTTGATGCGAAAAGTTTTCGCCTCTCTCGAACGGCGACCAGTAGTCGTAATTCATCTGGCTCGGATCCTCCCACGCCGTCACCCGGCCTGGCTCCGGTTGATAAATCGTGCTGCCGAACGGGTGCGGCGCTGGCCGGTCGTTCCCCGGACCGACGATCGCATGGGCGATCGCACCGGAGGTTGAAAACGTTGGCTTGTCATACTTTACCGACAACACGGTCATCCACGGCAGCGAAACCAACAGGAACAAACCAAGTGCTAGGCCAAGTTGCCGCCATGCCGCCTGCCGATTCTCCGCTTGGCCAAGCCGCCAGCAGAGTGCCAGCAGCACACTCACCACCACGCCGACCGGCAACGCCACCGCCTTGGCCAAGTAGGCCAGCCCCCACGTCGCGCCGGAGCCGAGCGCGCGACGGCGGCTCGCCAGCCAATCCGGCGACACCGCTTGGCCAAGCGCAAACGCCATCAGCCCGGCGATCAGCAGATCCGGCGTCAGGTTAGCTGCCATCCAACCGGGAATCGTCAAAGCCAGCACCACAGCCACGATCAACTCGTCGATTAACCGCAGCCCCACCGAGCGAACCAAAAACAGGCTGCCGTGGAAAAACACCCCGCCGGAAATCAGCATTGCCAACTTGCCCGCCAACAGCGGCTCCACGCCCAGCCACAAAAACGGCACCATCAGCCAACTCAACAGCGGCCCCCAATAGCCGTTCACGGCGTAGTCAAAATTTCCCGTCGACCAATACTCGGCCACGCGCATATACGCGATGGCGTCGGTGTTGAGCCGCGGCAGGTTGTTGAGCATCGACACCAGCATCAGCGCGTACGCCACCACCCAGCTCAGCCGCAGCCAAAAGCGCAGCTTCGACTCGCGGACGTTCTCTGTTTGTTTTGGCGTCAAAATAAACTAGGCGTTTTTCTTGAAGACGAACAAATTGTTTAATCCGAGTTGAAATCTCTTGTGCGTGACCAAGCGGAAGCCGGCCGACTCGAACAACGGCGTCACTTCGCCCGGGTCGAAGCCGTGGTGCTCCTCCAGCGCGGTCCCGTCTGCCAAGCGGAAGAATCGCAGCACCGCCAGGATGGCATCGACCCGTGGCGACGGCACGGTCAACACCACGCGGCCGGTAGCATTGAGCAGCCGGTGGCAGGCGCCTGCCCAAGCCTCCTTGGTGTCCTCGGGAACATGCTCCAGCACGGCCAACATTGTGATCGCCTCGAACGGTTCGCAGGCCGGCAGGTCGTCGGGAAAGTTGCCTCTCACGAACTGCACGCCGGACACAGCCTGTGGCTCGGCCAAGCGCGGATCAATGCCAACGCCGATGAATCCGGCGCCTGAGAGGCGGTGCAGAAGCGTGCCGTCGCCGCAGCCGACATCGAGCACCCGGCCGGCCTTGGCCAGGTGCGGAAGCGCCTTACGGATGCGCCAGTTTCGGAGGCAGCGATCGAGCCATTTCACCCTTCGCCTCCCCTGCTCTCCAGCCCAAGCACGCTGAGAAAAAAACTGCCAAGAACAATTTGAAAGCCAAGGGCCAAGGCCAAAATCGACGGGATCACCTGGCGCAGCACCACCGACGGGTTGAGTTCGCCGAAATCCTTTTCGCTCCAGCCAAGCGTCGCCGACACCGAGCCGCCGAGGCCAAGCAGCATCAGGATACCGCCGAGCATCAAGCCAGCCTCGAGGGTGAGCCAACGGTACGGTTTGTTCAGCCCCGGACTCCCGAGAAGAAGCCCGCGCGAATGGGCGAACGACCGCGTGTATAGCGCGAACAGCACCGACTGGAAGCCCAGCAGCACGGCCAACGCCGAGTAGGCCAGCGTGTGCACATCGAGCTTCGCCTGGCCAAGCTGCCGCGTCTCCGGCAACAGCCATCCGCCGACGCCCAAGCCAAGCAGCATCAGCAAAAGGCCCGGGTACAAAAACAGCCAGCGCGGACTGAACAGCAGCATGAACCGGAGGTTGCGCCAACCGTCGCGCCAACTCCGCAGGTGGGGCGGCCGACTGCGTCCGTCCGGTGAGAGCGTTGTCGGCACCTCGGCGATCCGCAGGCCAAGCAGGGTCGACTTGACGACCATCTCGCCGGCAAACTCCATGCCGGTGGTCTGCAGTTTCATCCGGTCGTACGCCGCGCGACTGAACCCGCGCAGCCCGCAGTGAAAATCCCCGACGGAGCAGCGGAAGAACAAACGACCCAGGCCGCTGAGCAGCGGGTTGCCAATGTAACGGTGCAGCGGCGGCATGGCTCCGGGCGCGATGCCGCCCTTGAACCGGTTGCCCATGACAAGGTCGCTGCCGTCACGCAATTGCTCAATGAACGGCATGAGCGCGGAGAAGTCGTAGCTGTCATCGGCGTCCCCCATGATGACGAACCGCCCACGCGCCGCCGAGATGCCACCCATCAGCGCGCTGCCGTAGCCCTTGGCCACGACCGGCACGACGCGCGCGCCTTCGGCCTCGGCGATGGCCTGGGAGCCGTCGGTGCTGCCGTTGTCGGCGACGATAATCTCACCGGAAACGCCGTTATCAGCGAGGCAGGCGCAGGCTTTTTGAATGCAGACCGCGACGGTCTCGGCCTCGTTGAGGCACGGCATCACCACGCTGACTTCGGGTGAATCGCTTGTGGGTTGCTCGGGCATAAGTCACGCTTGGCCAAGCGCTTGGCCAAGACGATGCCCGAAAGGTGGCAGCACGACAATCGGCGATTGAGGGGCAGTTTTTGAGACCAGTCTCATTGACTTGCTCACGGTTTTGGGTAAAAATCTCTCCTGTGCAAACGGAAGTGAGAGAGGAGGCGAAGAGGAAATTCATCAATTTCCTCGAAAAGAAGAACCTTCGCATCACCGAGCAACGGCGCGTGATCATCGACACGGTGTTCAACACCGAGGAACATTTCACCGCCGAACAACTGCTGGAGTGGGCTCGCGAAAAGGATCGCTCCGTCTCGCGCGCCACGGTCTACCGCACCCTGCCGCTGCTCACCGAGAGCAACCTTGTGCACGAGATGGACTTCGGGAAGCCGTACAAGTTTTACGACCCGAACTACTCCGACCACCCCAACCACAACCACCTGATCTGTGAAGACTGCGAGAAGATCGTGGAATTCGACAGCGAACAGATCAAGTCAATCGAGAACGACATCGGGCACAAGCTGGGCTTCACGGTGAAGTCGCAAAAGCTGCAACTCTCCGCCTCCTGCGATGAATTGAAACGCAGCGGGGCCTGCGACAACAAGGCCTGCGACTAGCGGCATTCAATACGACTTGAGCAACAGGCGGTGATCCACCCTGCCTTGCTGGTGGTGCTCAAGCGGCGGCAGCTCACAAAACGTGGGCGACCCGGTCTCGGCGAGAAGGGTCTTGGCATGCTGTTGCAACTCGGCCCAGCGCGGCCACTCCAACTCCGGCGCGTGGTTGATCTGCCGCAACAGGCTGCGCCATTCGATGATCGCGCGGTCGATGTCCCCCGCGCCCAGCAGCTCCGTCACCCAGTTTCCCTTGTCGGCTGGGTTCGCGTGCAACGCAGCGACAACTTGTTCCGCCCCCGCGCCGTAACGCGGCGGCAACCCGGCATCGAGATAGCCGGCAACGGTGGTGTCTCCATAACGGTCGCGGCAGGCAATCGGGATGCGCCCCTCCCAGCGATTCTCCTCGTTTCCAAAACGGTGACCGGCATCGAGGTTCGCCAGCTCATAGACCAACTCGTCGATCGGCAGCGAGCCGTCCTCCAGCGCCGCCGCGATGCCCAGCCCATAGCTCTGCGAAAAAAAACTGACGACCCGGCCGCGCCTCGTCGGGCGGCCGTTCTCGTCGACCAGCTTGAGCCGTCTCCACAGCAGCGCCGCACCGGTGGCCGGCCGGAGTTCGCGGCAGTCGCCGTGCAGGGCGCAACCGGCACAGGTCGGGTTGACCACCTGCCGCTCTTCCGGCCGCCAAAGCGCGACGCCGTGTGAATCGACATGGGCGGGAACGGGGAGCTGCCCCAGCCGCAACTGAACGAGAAGTCGGTTGTCCTCCCGGCGAAATTGTTCCACCGGTGTTTGGTTCGCCGCCAGTTTCTCCTCGAGGAGCGGCTGGATTTTCTTCTGCCACAGCTTGAGCGGCACCACGCGCATCCGCCAGCCGGTCAGCCGCCGCACCCACTTGGCCAAGTCGAGGCGGTCGTTGTTGAGCCTATCCGCCACTTTCTGCTCCCGGCCGAACGCTTGGCCGCCGGGCAACAGCACCAACTCCCCGGCACCGGTGCGACGAAGCACCTCCGGCTCGAGCAAGGCCGGACGCAGCACGGGCGCTTGGCCAAGCGGCGGTTCCGCGACCGCCGCCTCGTCGCCGCTTGGCTTCCCCGAGACGAAGACCTCGCCCAACGGCATCGGCTCGGCCTTGGGCCACGTCTCCCAGCCGCCTTGGCTGTTTTGCATCTCGCGAATGCGCTTGCGTGCTTTCCGGGCGCGCTCGGAATCGGTGCCCAGGCCGCACGGTACGTCCGGATGCTTCATCGCGAACTCCATCCCAAGCGGGATCGGCTGGGTGCTGAACAGCCGTTGCTGCACGCGCAACGCCTCGGCGTACGGGTCGCGCCCCTGCTCCGCCGCGCCATGCATCAGGCCCAACAGCGACGCCCAGTCCACCAGACCGTTGCGGGAAAGGAGACAGGGATGGCCATCACGGATGCGGATCTCGTTTCGCGAGACCAAGCCGTAGCCGATCTCGTCGATGCCGCGCCGGCCGGCGCGCCCAAACATCTGGTGAATTTCATCCGCCCGGATCGGCACTTCCAAGTGATCCCGTCGGTAGGAATCGGCGGCCAAGGCGACGCTGCGGAGGGAAAAATTAATGCCGGCGGCCAAGCCCATCGTGGCCACGACAACCCGAAGTTGGCCGGCCTTGGCCAACGGCTCGATCACGCCGGCCCGAGCGCCGTAGCTCAGTCCGCTGTGGTGATACGCCACCCGCGCCTGCAACATCCGAGCCAAGCGATCGCCGACGAGTTCCCTCTGCCCGGCACTCAACTGGAGCGGGTTTGGGTTCGGCAGGTTCCGGGCTATATCGGCGGCAAGAACCTCGGCGGCGCGGCGACGCGGGGCAAACACCAAGACCGGCCCCAGCCCCTCCGCGAGTGTCTTGGCCGCGAACCTCGGCCAATAACCGCGAATCTCCGCCGGGACATTGTAATTGAGCATCCCGGCGTACACCTCCTCAAGCGGCACCGGCCGGTCGTCGTGCCACACCCACTCCGCGTCACGGCCCAGGCGCTGCAGCCATGCAACGACATGGCGAGGGTTGGCCACGCTGCCGCTGAGCAACAGCAACTGGGTTTGGGGCGGTGCCATGGCGATGGCCAACTCGTAGTTGAGTCCCCGTTCGGGGTCGCCCAGCATCTGGTACTCATCGATCACCAACAGCTTGGGACCATCGCCGTTGAGGAGGCGGTTTTTCTGCGTCTCCAACGTGGCGACGATGACCGACGCGTCGAGGTTCTCAGACAGATCGCCGGTGGCGATTCCGACGTCCCAGCCGCGCGCCCGCCACTCGGCGAGTTTGTCATTCGCCAAGGCGCGGGTCGGCACGGTGTAGATGGCCTGACCGGGGTTGCGGCCATCATTGGACCACAACTCAAAAATGAAGGTTTTGCCGGCGCCAGTGGCCGCGTGAACAACCACATCCCGGCCGGCCCGCAGATGTTGCACGGCCTCCTGCTGCCACAAGTCCGGCACAACAACCTGGTCCAGAGCGGAAAAACGATCCAGTTGCTCCCCAAACTCCCGCATACGGCAGGATTAGCAAATCATCGGAAAAAGACGAGAAATTGGGTCAAAAAACAGGAAAAATTCGGTTTTGGTAGCCGTTTGGCATACGCGTTGCTCAGTCGAGTTGAAGATTGCGCGTTGCGGCGCGGATTGACGTTGTTCTTTGCTATTTGGTTCAGGGTTGGGGTGGATTTGATTTGCACGAGGGTCAGATTCCACCCGGAAGTTGAGCAAACTTCGTATGAAACTCTGGACAACTTTGCGGTTTGCGGGCCTCGGCCCGGATGAGCCGCGAACAATTGGTCGGCCTCCCTGTTAGGTTAACGACAAGTCCAAAACCTAAGCTGCACACAAGGGCCATCACACAGATGCCCCAACCCCTTGGGAGGTCGACCTTTCCAATTTCACCCGCAACAAAGCAATGGGGCAGCGCCGAAACGCTGCCCCATGCTGCACGAGGATTGGATCACTGTCCCCCCACAACGGGAGAAGAGGATCCTTGCCCCAATTCCATTAACCAATAAGCTGGAGAGCCATTGAAGGAAGCATGTTGGCCTGCCCCAACATTGCCGTGCCGCTTTGAACCAGGATGTTGTACCTGGCGAACTCGGTGGCTTCATCCGCCACATCCACATCCTTAATTCGACTGTTGGCAGCTGACATGTTCTCATTCAGGATGGTCACCTGATCGTCGGTCATGTTCAACCGCTGGATGTTTGCACCCACCTTGGCCCGCATATCGGCCAGGCTCTGGATGGCGGTCTGGATGTTGCTCAACGCCGACGCCGCACTCGTCGTGGTCGTGATCGCCGAGCTGGTCCCGTTGTAGATGTTCGCCAAACCGGTGGTTACCGTGGACGATGTCATGTCCAGCGCATTCATGCTGAATTTGGAGGCATCACTGTCAATGGTCACCTGTTGCCCAGCAGTTGCAAACAACGTCACACCGTTGAAATCCTTAGTCCCGATGTCGCTGATGTAGTTCTGCAACTGGGTGAACTCAACGCTGTAGTTCGAGCGGTCCGTGTTGGATTTGGTCACGTCCTGGGAGAGCACGGACAACTCACTCATGCGATCCAGTGCGCCTTGCACCTTCTGCAGGAAACCGTCCTGCGTTTGAACAAAGGAAACCGCATTTCCCACGTTCGCCCTGACGGCGGAGTTACGGTTGATCTGGGCTTCCAATCGCATCACCTGCGACAGGCCGGCTGCGTCATCCTCCGGGGATGTAATCTTCGTACCCGAGGATAAACGGGCCAACGATTTGGAGAGAAGACGGGTGGAGTCTGCTAAATTCCGGGCTGCGGAATTAGCCGTAATATTGGTATTGATTACCATGAGACAAGTCCTTTCGTCTGAGGGTTAAACGGCATCCATGCCGCTGGAAAACCTTTTAGGC
>NYYJ01000052.1 GCA_002686755.1 Verrucomicrobiales bacterium | reverse complement strand
GTGGATCTCGATGCACGGCGGCGGCAGCGCCCCGGCTTCGGTCAACGATCAGCAGTGGTAAAACCAGTTGCAGCTCTATCAACCGAAGGAGGGGAATTATGTCGCGCCCCGGGCGCCGTCGGACAGTTGGAACATGTGGTTCAATCCACACATCACCCCGTTGTTTGACCGGTTGATCGAGAACTTCGTGGTGAAAAACCGCGTGGATCCCGACAAGGTGTACGTCATGGGCTATTCGGCCGGAGGGGACGGGGTTTACCAGATCGGGCCGAGGATGGCGGACCGGTGGGCGGCTGCGTCGATGATGGCTGGCCACCCAAACGATGCCCAGCCGGACAACCTGCTAAACATTGGCTTCGGGTTGTTCATGGGGGGCAACGATTCGTCCTACAACCGCAACGGCATGGCGAAGAAATGGAAGGGGTTGCTCGCCAACCTGAAAAAAGGTGATCCCGCCGGATACGATCACATGGTGCGCATCTACTCCGGCTTGGGGCACTGGATGAATCTGCGGGACGCCGAGGCGTTGCCGTGGATGGCCAAGTTTACGCGTGACCCCTGGCCGGACAAGGTGATCTGGAGGCAGGACGGCGTCACCCAGACCCGTTTTTACTGGCTGGGAGTTGCCAAGAGCGACCACGCAAAGGGGCGCCGAATCGAGGCAACCGTCCAAGGGCAGACGATCAACCTGACCGTCAAGCAGACAAGGCGGGTCACGGTACGGTTGTCGGACGCGTTGTTGGATCTGGATCGGGCGGTGACGGTGAAGTACAACGGCAAGGTGAAATTCAAGGGAACAGTCGACCGCCTTAAAAGCAGGATGAGCGAGTCATTGTCCGAACGCGCGGACAACCGTTCCGTCGCTTCCGCGACGATCACGGNTGGCAACGATTCAAGCGTTTGGCTGAACGGCAGCCTGGCCGGCGAACGATTCCTCGGGGCGGGAAGCTACCGGGCGGTTTTGTTTGGCAATGATTCGACCAAGGAAATCGCCTCGACCGAATTCGAAGTCAGGCTCCCGAGGCCCAACCTGAGAGGTATCCGAAATGCGGACGGTACATTGACGCTTTCCTTTGAGGGGAAACTCGAGCACGCACCAACCGTGAACGGTCCCTGGCGCAAATCAAACATAAGCAGCCCTCTAAGAATTACGCCGACAAGCAGGAGTAAATTNTTCAGGGCAACTCATTGAGTTTGCCGTCGGGCAGACTGCGAAACGCCTGGAAGGTTTTTTCCGTGCGCACGTACAGGGTGTTTTTGTCGATGGCGGGTGTGACAAAAACCGGATCGTTCAGATTGTTTTGGTGCGCGATCCCGAATTGCCTGTCTGATTTTACGACGGTGATCGTGCCGCGATTGGAGCTGAGGTAAACATGACCGTTTGCGCCGATGGGGGAGGCGCTGTATTGGCCGGGCGCGTTCAGGCGTTCGCTGTAGAGCAGTTTGCCGTTGGTGGCATCGACGGCCGAGAGGAGGCCGCCATTTCGCACCATGTAAATGAGGTCGTTGTACAGTAGCGGTGATGGAATTTCCGGGATGCCGCGATTCATTTCCCATTGAAGGTGGGTGTCGGTGATGTCGCCGCGTCCGCCGGGGCGGATGGCGATGAGCAGCGGCTTGCCCCGGCCGCCGCGCATATTCGCGATGAATTCCTCCCTGCTCCAGTAGCCGTCCCGGTTGCGGTCGGTGCCGCGGAATATCCCGTCGAGCCGTTCCTGCCGGCGGCGCTTGTCATTCGGCAGCGGGATGCCGAAGCCGGGATGGCCCGGCGGCAGCTCGGGCCGGATGGGAAAGGTGAAGTGGCCGGTCATCTCCTTGCGTTCGATTTTTCCGTCGCCGTTTTTGTCGAACTGGATGACGGCTTCCCAGAACGGCCCGGGATCGACCCGGATATCCGCGCCGCCGCCGAGTTTGGAGGATGAGGCGTACAGGACGTTTTCGCCGGCGACCGGGGTGGAGATGGTTTCGCGGGAGAAGCCCGGGACAAACCATTTTTGANTGCCGNTTCTCCATGTCGTAACCGCTNACNCGNCNGTTGCCCAGGACGACGAGCTCGGTGCCGTTGTCATGGTTCCAGATCATCGGGGTTGACCAGCCGCTGCGATGGAACGGTCGCGGGATTTCCCAAGCAACGTTTCCATCGGCCTGATTGAAGGCAACGATTTTTGATTGGCTCAAACGGCTTCCGGACAGGTTGGCATCGTTGTCCAGTACGAGGATGAGCAGGTCGCCGTAAGCGATCGGGGAGGTGGACATTCCGTAGAGCGTCTTGGGCGTGGGGATCGGTTTTTTCCACAGTTCGCGCCCGTCGAGATCGTAGCAAAGCAGGCCGTACGAGCCAAAGTACGAGAAGACTCGATTCCCACTCACCAACGCCGATGAGGCGGCGGGGTGGCTGGCCTCGTGGACTTTCTCGAGTTCGACCTTGGGCGCTTGGCTTTGCCAGGCGATGTTGCCGTTGGCCTTGTCAACCGCGAGGGTGACCAGTCTGCCCTTGGCCAAGCCGGTGAGAAAAATGCGCCTGGCCGAAAGCACCGGTGATGACAGGCCGGGCGGCAGGGGCGTTTTCCAGGCGAGATTTTCGTCGGACGGCTTGACCGGTGGCAGGCTGTCGTTGGCCAAGCCGGAACCGTTGGGACCGCGGTACTGGTTCCAGTCGGCACTGTGCGCTTGGCCAAGCGCTCCAGCTAAAGTGATCCCGAGAATGACGGCTGTCGGATTCATGCAGTGCGGGGAACCGAACCCGAATCGCGGCAAAGTGCAAGCGTGAAAACGGGGCGGATTATCGCCGAGGCAGCTTCGGCTCGCGGGTGAGCACGTAGCCCCGGTACCAGGTTTGATCCCACAACCCGCGCAGCGTGACCTTGTCCACATGGCCGTCGGCGAAGCCGGCGTTGATGCCGAAGTTGTGGCGGTTGACGAAGAAGCGCCGCATGCCGTTGTCGGAGTGGGCGCCGGAATAGTTCGGTGGCGGCGCATTGTCGGGCCGGGGCCACGAGTCGACCCAGTTGCCATCTCCATAAACTGGAACCTCCGAGGTGGCGTTGGAAAACTGCTCCCAATATTTCTTTTTTTCATCGCTCGTCTTTGGCGCGTAGTAGCTGCCGTTCGGGTCCTGCATGAACGAGTTGATCGTATAGCTCCCCTCGGCGTACGACTTGCCGAAGTTGCCCCACCAGTACGACCAACTCGTCTTGTTGTCGCCGCGCGGCAGTCCGGCCTTGGTTCCTTTTGAGCGGGTCTTGACCACCGGGCAGATGATCGTTTTCATTGAGCCGTTGAAGGCGGCCTGCGGATCCTTCACGTAACGCTTGTCGCCGAGGTATGGCGCGATGGCATGAAACCAGTACGGCTTGGACGGGCCGAGCACTTGCAGCATGCGGCCGTCGTGGTCGTCGCTGTAATAGATTGTGCCCAGCGTGATCTGCCGGAGATTGGATTTGCAGCCGGCGCTGTTCGCCTGATCCTTGGCCTTGGCCAGGGCTGGCAGGAGCAGGGCGGCGAGGATGGCGATGATGGCGATGACTACCAGCAACTCAATCAGGGTGAACCCGTTTTGGCGCTTGTTCATGCAGCGATTAGGGTCGCTTGGCCAAGCGGCGTCAACCGGTAAATGGATTCCACGGAGACTTTTTGTAACTTTTGCGTCTGGCCGGCGTTAAATTAACCCGTCAACGATTGCGATTGGCAGACACATCAAACAAAAACAGAAAGGATAACAAATGAAATTAAAGACCATCAGCACCCTCGCCGCCGCCGCGCTGCTCACCGGCAGCCTGAGTGTGGTTCAGGCTGAGAAAGTGAAGAAACCGGCCGCAAAGCCGGCCAAGAAGAGCGACCGGCCGTCACGCGAAGCCATCGTGAAGCGATTCGACAAGGACGGCGACGGCAAGTTGAACGAGACGGAACGCAAGGCCGCGGGAGCCGCGCTAAGGAAACAGTCCGGCCGTCAAAGCGACCGGACCAGTGAAAGCGACCGTCGCCGACAGCGCATCGAGACAGCCACCAAGCAAATTCGTGCTGCGGTGAAAGCTGGCGAAATAACAGAAGAACAAGGTAAGGAACGCATGGCGGCATTGAGGAAGCGAATCAGCCAGGGCCAATCCCGAAGCGGCGAAAGCGACCGAGTTCGTCAGCGTATCGAGACAGCTCGCAAGCAAATTAGTGCTGCGATGAAAGCCGGCGAAATAACAGAAGAACAAGCTAAGGAACGCATGGCGGCATTGAGGAAGCGAATCAGCCAGAGCCAATCCCGAAGTCGCAACAGTCGAGCCAACAGTGATAATGATCGTTCAAGCCGCGGCGGCGACTACCGCGCCCGGTTGATGAAGGAGTACGACAAGAACGGCGACGGCAAACTGGACGAGGCCGAGCGCGAGGCCGCCCGCAAGGCACTCTCTTCGCGGCGCAATCGCGGAGGCTCTGAGCGGGGCGACCGTGCCACTGACCGCCGTCGCAGGGGCGGGAACGGCGAAGCCACCGAGCGTCGTCGTCGTGGCGGCGACCGCCGCAAAAAGAATTAAGCCGTTCGTTTGCGGTATGGATTCGATCAAGGCGCCGGTTTTCCGGCGCTTTTTTTCTTTTCCGCGCCGCTTGGCCAAGTGAAACTTTTCCCTTTGCAGATTCGTACTGAAAAACTTATGCGGCATACCATAGTCAAATTGGCGGTCTCGTTGGCCGTCGTGTTGGGGTCGCTTGGCCAAGCGCGGGCACGCGTCATTATCAGCGAGTTCCTCGCGGTCAACGACAAGGGCCTGAAGGACGACAACGGCGAGCGGTCGGACTGGATCGAGTTTCACAACGCCGGCGATGCCACGGTCGATCTCGCCGACTGGACGCTCACCGATGACGCCGCTGACTTGGCCAAGTGGGCATTCCCCGCCGTCAAGATCGAGGCCGGCGGCTTTCTGCTGGTGTTTGCTTCCGGCGCGAACCAGACCCGCCCGGATCGGGAACTGCACACGAACTTCAAGCTGGGCGGCGGCGGCGAATACCTTGGCCTCGTGAAGCCGGACGGCCGGACGGTGGCGCATCATTTTGTAACGAAATACCCCCGGCAACGGGACGACATCTCTTACGGCATCCCGGCGGACTGGCAGCCGGACGCCACCTCGTCGGCCTCGGTGATCGCCGGGCCGGTGTTCTTCCTTCGCCCGACGCCCGGCGCGCCCAACGGGGTGACGCTGGCCGGCCGGGTGGCCAAGCTCGTCTTCAGTCGGCCGCACGGTTTTTACGACGAACCGTTTGAGTTGAGCATCACCTCCACGACACCGGGCGCGGTGGTGCGCTACACGACGGACGGCTCGGTGCCAACCGCCGACAGTGGCCAGGCGCTCGACGGCGCGTTGCGCTTGGCCAAGACCACGGTGATCCGCGCGGCGGCGTTCAAGCAGGGCCACAAGCCGACCAAGGTGGTCACGCAGACGTACCTGTTCCTGGACGACGTTGTCCGGCAGTCGTCCGACGGTCTGCCGCCGGTGGGGTTCCATTACGAGTGGGGACCGAACCGCATCGACTACGGGATGGACCAGCGCGTGGTCAACGACGAGCGGTATCGTGATCAAATTTTTGACGGTCTGCGGTCGATCCCAAGCTACTCATTGGTGATCGATCTGGACGACCTGTTCGGCGAGGAGCACGGCATTTACGCCAACGCCAAGGAGGACGGCCGCGCCTGGGAACGGCCCTGCTCGTTGGAGTTGATTTGCGATGGCGAACGCGACGGGTTTCAGGCCAACTGCGGCGTCCGCATTCGTGGGGGGTTCAGCCGCATGACGAGCAACGCCAAGCACGCCTTCCGGTTTTTCTTCCGCAGCGAGTACGGTCCGGCCAAGCTGAAGTATCCCGTGTTCGGCAAGGCGGCCGCGCAGCAGTTCGACAACATCGACCTGCGCACTTTCAGCAACTACTCGTGGAGCCTGAGCCACGACCCGCGCTGCACATTCATGCGGGATCAGTTCAATCGCGACCTGCAACTGGCCATGGGGCAGTCAACCGCCCGCGGTCATTTTTGCCACCTCTACATCAACGGTCAATACTGGGGGCTGTTCAACACCTGCGAACGCCCGGAGGCCTCCTTTGGGGAATCGTACTTCAAGGGCAAGGCGGACGATTTTGACGTAATCAAGATTGGGCGCGGTCGGGGCAAGGGGGAGGGGAACACCCAGTACGGGTTGTTCGCTACGGACGGCAACCTTGATGCGTGGGAACGGCTGTGGCGAACTTGCAAGGACGGGGTAGGAGGTACTGCGGCGTACCAGAAACTTTTGGGCAACGATCCCGACGGCACACGCAACCCGGATCACGAGGTGCTGCTCGATCCCGACAACCTGATCGACTACATGCTGGTGATATTCTACGGCGGCAACCTCGACGCACCGATCACCTCGTTCGGCGCGAACCGTTCCGCCAACAACTGGTACGGCATTCGCAACCGCAACGGCGACGAGGGGTTTCGCTACTACGTCTGGGATGCCGAGCACACGTTTTTGAAAATCGATCAGGATCGTACCGGCCCGTACCCGGCCGGCGACGAGTACGCGCGCAGCAATCCGCAATGGATCTGGCAGCAATGCCTGCACAACGCGGAGTTCCGGATGCGGGTGGCTGATCGCGTCCACAAGCATTTCAACCACGGCGGCACGCTGACGCCTGAGTCCGTGGCCGGCCTGCTGAAGAAGCGTGTCGAGTCACTGCGCTTGGCCGTCATCGGCGAGTCGGCCCGGTGGGGTGATCCGCATCGCAGCAACTGGGCGCCGCCTTCGCGAAGCGGCGGGGCCAACCGGCCACGCACGCTCGACGACGACTGGCAGCCGGAGGTGGATCGCTGGTTTGACGAGTACATCCCGGCCCGGTCGCAGGTCGTGGTCGACCAACTCTGGAAGCACGGCCTGATTCCCGACCTCGAGCCAGCCCGCTTGGCCAAGCGCGGCGGGGTGGTCGAGGCCGGCTTTGAACTGGAAATGGCCGCGGCCAAGGGCGAACTGTATTACACGCTGGACGGCTCCGACCCGCGCCTGATCGGGGGAAAAATCTCGCCCGCTGCACAGAAGTACAATCGCCCCGTGAACCTCGACCAGACCCGCGTGGTCAAGGTGCGCGTTTTGTTCAAGGGCGAATGGAGTGCCCTCGACGAGCTGCCGTTCGAGGTGAAGGAAAAACAGGTCGCCCGTAATTTGAAACCATGAAACCAAGCGGAACNNTNATTNCCACTNTTGCCCTGCTGNCACTGGNCGCCGTGCCNTTGGCCAAGGCGGACGAGCCGTCCGCCGTGTACANGGCCNTGTTGGCCAAGTACGACGCCAACAACGACGGCCGNCTNGANNCCGCCGAGCGGGANGTCATCCGCANCGACCGCCTCANGCCGGAGGNGCGCGAGCGTTCCTCCNGCCGCNGGTTCCGTTACCCGGACCAGGTCATCGCCAAGTTCGACAAGGACGGTGACGACGAACTGGAGGGGGAGGAATTTGAAGCCGCCCGCCAATGGGTGGACCGGCGCTTCAAGGAGATCCGCGACGGGGCCGACACCGACAAGGACGGCCAGTTGAACACCGCCGAGCGGGCTGCGTTGTCGAAGCAGATCGAGGCCGGAAAGTTTGACGACATGGGCTGGCTGACGCNGTTCATCGTCCGTTCTCCCCGGGGCGGCCGGGGCGACCGCAACCGGGACATGCGCCGCGGCGAGTCCGGCCAGTCGCGTGGAGGCATCCTGCGCCGGAGCGACAAGGACGGTGACGGCCGGTTGAGCGGGGAGGAATTAAGCGCCGCTCGCGCGGCGTTGAAACAGTTTGAGGCCGAGCGCGAGCGGGAGGAGCGCACCGGCATNCGCCGCGTCCCCAGCCGGGAACGTCGGTAGGCCCCGGNCTTGGTCTAGTCCAGTTCCTTGATCCGGATCTTGCGCCACCGCACCTCGTAAGGGCCGGTGCCCCTGCGGATGCCGTGGACCTGCAGCCCGATGAACCCCTTCGGGTGACTCTTCAACTTGGCCTCATCAGTCAGGTCGGAGACCAACTGGTCGTTGACCCAGACCTTGATGTTCGCCCCCTTGGCCAGGACGCGATAACGATTCCATTCGCCGTCCTTGAAATGCTTGTGCGGTTTGCGCTTGGCCGCCGGGGTCATCCAGCCTCCGGCCGCCTCACCGTACAGGTAGCCGGCCTCGGCTCCATTCTTGCCGCTGGCCTCGATCTCCACCTGCGGGCCATTCACGCGCCCCTTCGGGCCGCCCTTGGTTTGCGAGCGGATCTGCACGCCGGAGTTCAGCCGGTCATCCACCTTGACCTCGAACACGAGGTCAAAGTTGGCGTACTCTTTGTTGGTGCAGAGGAATGAATTCGGGCTGCCTTCAGTTGTCTTGCCGACGATGGCTTTTTTCTCGGCCCGGTAGGTGGCCGTGCCGTTGCGCTGCGTCCAGCCCTCGAGCGTCTTGCCGTCGAAGATGGCCTTGTATTTTTTGTCTGCCGCGACGAGAGACGCGCTGAAAGCGACGGAGAGGATTACGGAAAAAGTGAGCTTGTTCACGGGGCAAACTTCCAACACCAGCCAAGCCGCGTCAACGAATAAAGTCGGACGACGAAATGGGAATGCCCGGGGCCAACCCGGGCCGGCGTCAACTCCAGATGAGCAGAATGACGATCAGGGGAACAGGCCAAAGGACCAGCATCAGCGTCGATGTGGCCGTGGTGAACCATGGTCTTTTTTGATCCGATTCCGTGAAAAGAAAAAACGGTTTTTTGGTTGGATTGGACATGTCTTGTGCCAGTCATCACGACCAAGCGGCCGTCATCGTATTGTCTCCCACCCAGTTTTCAACAAAAAAGAAATCCAACTCAAAACGGGGTCGATCGGTGCGCTACGGATTGAGCAGTTCGACGTTGCCGGAGTGGATCCAACCTTTTTGGCCGAGGCCGGTCTCGATCTCGAGGAATCCGCCCTTGCGGTCGTGCACGCGCAGTTCCGTCCCGTCCGGCGCCTTGAACGATTCCGGCGATTCCTCCAGCGGCCCGTTGCGGACGACTGCCATCGGTGTGATCACGAAGGCGCGCCGGTCCAGAAAATGATCCGCCGCCGCCAGCGCCAGCAGGGACACTCCGGCCACCGCGCCCACCGCCGGGAGACGAATCCAGAGCGGCCTGGTCGCGAACAGGCCTGGCTTGAGTTGTCTTGTTGTCAGAAGCAGCAGCCAAAGGGTGACCGCCGCTGAGGCGATGGTGGTCCATTCGCCAATCGAGAGGCGGCGCAGCCAGCGCTGGCGCATGGTGAGCTGAGGCGGCTGGGTGTTGGACTGCTCTCGGGCGAAGCGCAGGTTGGCCGCAGTCTCCGGGTTGCGCGGGTCAAGCCGCAGCGACCGGTGGTAGGCGGCCATCGCCCAGCCCAGTTGGCCGGACTTGAAGTGGGCGTTGCCGAGGTTGAACAGCAGGTTCGCGGAGACGCCGTTCGTGGTGGCGGAGCGGTACAGCCCGGCGGCCTCGGCGAACTGCCCTGTCGCGTACAGGCGGTTGGCCTTCTCAAACTGTGTCTCGCTGGCCAAGCCGGAGCCGCCAAACAAATGAATTCCGGCAAGCAGACCAAGCTGGAGTCGGAGCCTGATCATTTTAGGGCGTGGATTAGTTTTTTTAGCAGGTCGAGATGGGCCTTGAGTTCACCGGTGGTTTGCGAGCCGGCGTAGCTGGCCTGNTCGCTCGCGGTGAACAGCCGCCGGATGTCGTCCCGGAGCGCCTCGCTGATCTGCCGGTGCGCGGCGGGGCTGTGGACGATGTCGCCGGTGATGCCCTCGGCCGGGATGTCGAGCCGCAGCCCGATCTGTTCGCGCAGCACCTCCGCCAGTTCGGTGTGAAATCGGCCGCCCTCGCCGCCCTCGGCCAAAGTCTCGAGCTTGGCCAAGCNGGNGCGCGTCCGCCCGGCCACCTGCCGCTCGCGGCGCAGCCTGGGGTTGTTGGCCAGCGCGTTGGCCTGTCGACGCCAAGCGAGCGCGCCCAGCCAGAGCAGCAGGGGGATCGATTGCAGCAGCCAGTAGCTTGGCCGGGCGAGGAGAGGGGTGGCTTGGCCAAGCGGGCCGAGGTGGTGCTTGATGGTCAAGATGTCATTCTGCGGGGGTGGTTCCGGTGTCTCGGTTTCTTTTGTGTTGTTGCCGGCGACTACCGGTGCGACCGGCTGGTCGCCGGGGTGGACCTTGAGCGGGAACGGGCCATTGGCCAGCACGCGGTACCGGCCGGCGACCGGGTCGAAGTAGGGGAACTCGATCCGGGGCACCTCGGTGAGGGTGTCGCTCTCCGGGATCACGACCTGCTCAAACGCCCGCGTGCCGAGTAGGCCAAGCGGGTTGTCTTTTTTCGTGGTGACGGACGGCTCGTAGCTCTTGAAGCCGGGCCAGTCGAGCTTGGGCAAATTGAGCGATTCGATAGCGCCCTGGCCGGAGAGTTGGATGTTCACCGTGACCGGGTCGCCGACNGTCACCTCCAGCGGCGACGCTTTGGCCTGCATCGTGTATCGGCCGACGGCCCCGTTGAAGCCGGCCGGCNGGCCCNCGNTGGGCAGCGGCTTGACGGTGATCGNCTGCGCCTCCGCCTCGAGGTCGACCGACACCTGCTGGTAGCGGTCAAAAAAACCGTCGAACGGGTCGTTGAAAGGACTGCGCCGGCTTTGCCGTTTGCGGACGCGCAGCACCATGCTTTGTTTCACCGGGCCGAGTTGCAGTTCGCCCGCCTTGA
>NYYJ01000051.1 GCA_002686755.1 Verrucomicrobiales bacterium | reverse complement strand
CACGTGATGGGCCGGGGCATCGTTGAGCCGGTGGATGATTTCCGGGATTCCAACCCGCCGGTGAACGGTCCGCTGCTGGACGCACTGGCCCGGGACTTTGCCGCACACGGCTTCGACCGAACCCATCTGCTACGCGTGATTCTCAACAGCCGCACCTATCAGGCCAGTTCGCAGCCAGCCCCGGCCAACGCGGATGACCGGCTGCTTTACTCGCATTTTCAACCCCGGCTGCTGACAGCCGAGCAGTTGCTCGATGCCGTCTGCCGTGTGACCGGCTTGCCTGAGCAATTTGAAGGTCTCCCGGCCGGCACGCGTGCCACGGCGCTACCCTCGCCGCAGATGAACCACGCTTTCCTCCGCGCGTTCGGGCAGCCGGCACGCGCCACCGCCTGCACCTGCGAGCGCGCCACCGAGCCGCAACTGGCCCAGGCACTCGAGTTCCTCCGAGGCAGGCTGGTGCACTCGAAGCTGGAATCCCCGGAAAACCGCTTCCGGAAGGCGCTGGCCGACGGGGGAGGTGACCAGAAAATTGTCACTGAGCTTTACTGGACGGCATTGTCCCGGCCGCCGACGCCCGGGGAATGGTCTGCCGCGAGCCGGCACATTGCCCGTTCTGCCGACCGCGCGGCCGCGCTGGCCGATGTCTGTTGGGCGATCCTCAACACCAACGAGTTCATGTTTCAGCATTGAGGCAGGAGTCGAATCGCAGGCGATTTTTCCAACAGGATGTATTTTACCAATTCACATCTCCCCGTGCTCGCCGCCGTCCTGCTCGTCACGACCGCCCCGGTGTCCGTTCTCGGCGAGAAGCCCCATCCGGTCAGTTTTCGTTCCACGATTGCGCCCATGTTGCTGGCGCAATGTCAGGGCTGCCACGGCGCGGAGACGGCCAAGGCCGACTATCGCGTGGACAGCTACACGGAACTGATGCGTTCCGCGGAGGGGGAGCCGTCAAGAATCCGGCCGGGGAAACCGGCGGCCAGCCTGTTGCACGAGTTGCTGGTCACGCCGGAGGAGGACGACCGCATGCCGCAACGAGCAGCCCCGCTTGACCCCGGGCAGATCGAGCTGATCCGGCGCTGGATCGCGGAGGGGGCCCGGTTCGATGGCGAAGACCCCGATACACCGCTGGTGAGGCTGATCCCCGTTCGCCAACACGACCCGGCTCCGGAACAGTATCCCCGGCCGCTGCCAGCCACGGCGCTGGCTTTTTCTCCGGACGGCTCCCGGCTGGCGGCCGGCGGGTTGCGTGAAATCACCCTCTGGAGCCCGGCCGACGGCGGGCTGATTCGGCGCATCCCAAACATGGCCCAGCGAACCCTTGCCCTGGCGTGGAGTCCGGACGGCTCCCAACTCGTCGCGGCCGGCGGCATCCCGGGCGAACTGGGCGAGGCCCGGGTGTTCGATCCCAGTACGGGCGAACTGCTCGCGGTGGCGCATCGCGCGGGCGATGTAGTGCTGGATGCCCGGTTCGCCCCCGACGGTGCCACCTTTGCCGTGGCAGACGCGGAAAACCGCATCGCGCTCTACAGCCCGGCCGACTTTTCCCGGCGCCGGTTGATCGACAACCACGCGGACTGGGTGATGGCACTGGGGTGGAGTCCGGATGGCAAATTCCTCGTCTCCGCGAGTCGCGACAAGACGGCAAAAATCATTGAGGCCAAAAGCGGGGCGGTCATCAGCACTTACAGCGGACACCACGCCGAGGTGTTCGGGGTGGCGTTCCGGGCGGACGGTCAACAGGTGTTCAGCGCCGGGCGCGACCGCAAAATCCACGTGTGGAAAGCGGGATTGGCAGACATCACCGGTAAGCGGTTTGGTGCCGAGAAAGTGGCGGAACTGGATGGGCTGGCCCGGTCGACCGTCCGGCTGCGCTTGGCCGGTGACCGCCTGTTCAGCGCCGCCGGGGAGGGGCGCGTCCGCATGCAAAATGCCGCCAGCCGCAAACCGACGCGGGAGTTCGGCGGGGAGGGCGACTGGGTGCAGTCGCTGGCGCACGACGCGTCCGGCAACCGACTCGCCGTGGGCCGGCATGACGGCCAAGTCCAGATTTGGAACACCCAAACCGGTGAGCGCTTGGCCAAGTTCACGGCATCGCCGGGATGGTGACGGCAACCCGATCGCGCGTGCTGTGGCCATTTCCCTGTCGCTTGGCCCGGTACTTTGCGCTTGGCCAAGCGCTTGGCTGCCTTGACTGCGAACCGCGATAAGGGAAGGATGACGCCTGCAACCCGCAATGCAGCGTCATGATCAGTAACCCATCTATTCCGAAACACGGCTTCGTCGTTGCGTTGGCTCTTGCGTTTAGTTGGCTGGTTCCTTCCGTTTCCGCGGAGGATTATCCCGAGAAAATTCGGCCGCTGATGGATCAGTTTTGTTTCGACTGCCACGAGGGGGAGGATGCCGAGGGGGAGGTGGATCTCGATTCGTTCAAGTCGCTCGACGATCTCCGGCGCGACACGAAAACCTGGGTCAAGGTGGAGGAGATGCTCTCGAGCCGCCAGATGCCTCCCCGAAAATCCGATCAGCCCACCGACGACCAACGCGCGACCCTGCAGAAGTGGGTCAAAAGTTTTCTGATCGAGGAGGCCCGGGCGCTGGCCGGCGACCCCGGCCGCGTGGTGCTGCGCCGCCTCAACAACGACGAGTACAACTACTCCGTGCGCGACCTCACCGGGGTGCCGACGCTGAATCCCACGCGCGAATTCCCGGTCGATGGTGCGGCAGGTGAGGGCTTCACAAACGCCGGCGATGCGCTGGGAATGTCGCCTGCGCTGGTCGACAAATTCCTCGACGCCGGCAAGGAGGTTGCCCTGCACATGGTGCTGCTCCCGGACGGCATTCGTTTTTCCAAACACACGACCGAGCGCGACCGGGCCGACGAGATGATGGCGCGTATCCACCAGTTTTATTCGCGGTTCGTGAACGTCAACCGGCAGCTTGGTGACACGTGGGACGACCCCGCCACAGCCAAGGCCAATGTCATCCGCCGCAACGGCAGCATCCCGCTCGAGGCCTACTTTGCCGCCGTGCTCGCGGAGCGTGGGGCGCTTGGCCAAGGGGAAAAAAGCGTTGCCGCAGTCGCTGCTGAGTACGGGTTGAACGCGAAATATTTTGAGGCGCTCTGGAACATGCTCAATCAGGACGCCGCTCCCGGGGGCTCGCTGGTGCTCAACCGTATTCGGGCGCTGTGGCGCGAGGCCCGGCTCGCGGAGGCCAAGCCGCTGGTCGAGATGATCCACCAATGGCAGCAGGCGCTGTGGCGGTTCGTCCCGATCGGTCACATCGGGCGCGAGGGCGGGCCGACCGCGTGGATGAATCCGCAGGGCATCACCCAGTCGACGCAGGATTTCAGCATCAAGCTTACCCCGCCGAAGGACGGCGGAGATGTGGTCGTTTATCTCGGGGCCACCGACGCGGGCGACGGCGATGACGGCGATTTTGTACGCTGGCGGAATCCCCGATTGACCGGCGGTAACAAACCGGATCTCGCTCTGCGCGATGTGCCCGGCTTGGCCAAGCGCTTGGCCAAGTTGCACAATGAATCCCTCGCGCTCACAGCCCGCTANCTCGAGGCCGTCGACGAGGCCGGTGACGGCAAGACGGACATTCCCCGCTTGGCCAAGCGCCACGGCCTTGAGCCGGATGTGCTGGCTGGCTGGCTGGATTACCTCGCGCTTGGGCAAGCGCAACCGGTCGAGATCACCNGGCTGTTTACGAAGAAAATGGAACGCGTCGGCGGCTCGGAATACGTAAACGGCTGGGGCCTGCCTGANACCCCAAGCGTTGTGGCAAATTCATCGGATGCCGAATACCGCATCCCCGGCAGGGCGCGGCCGCGCGGTGTCGAGGTGCATCCCTCGCCCACATTGTTCGTGGCCGTGGGTTGGGAAAGCCCGATCGATGGCGAGATCAGCGTTTCGGCCAAGGTCGCCGACGCCCACCCTGAGTGCGGCAACGGCGGCGAGTGGTGGGTGCAGCATCACACCAGCCGCAAGATCGGCAACCTTGGCCACGGCGTGTATGGCGCGGGNGGCGGCGGCGAATTGAAACCGATGAAACTCCAGGTGCAACTTGGCGATGTGGTGCGGTTCGTGGTCGGCCCAAAAGATGGCAGCCACGCCTGTGATCTGACTCACGCCGACATGACCCTCACCGAGACCGGCGGCGCCAAGCGAGAGTGGGATATTTCCAAGGACATTTCAGGGAACATTCTCAAGGGTAATCCGTTGAAGGATCGCCACGGCAACGACGCGGTCTGGTATTTTTACAGTGGCAAGGTCACCGATGTGGCCAAGGTGTCCGGCAACGCGTTGAGCGTTCCCGAGGGATCGCTGCTCGCGAAGTGGCGCGACGAAACGGACGCGATCAATCGCGCGGCGTTGGCCGGGAAAATCCAGGCTCTCGCGACCGGGGCAACGGAACCGGAACCCGGCTCGCCCGACACCGCATTGCTGTCGCATCTGCACAAAATCGCCGTGCCCGGCCGCTACGATAATTTGCTCAAATCGGTCAAACCGGATGAGCGATTTGGTAGGCATCCACTCGGGCACACGGTGGTCTCGGCCGACCTGATTGTGAGAGCGCCGCAGGTGGTTGAGCTGCGCATCGCGGCCGCGTTGGCCGAGGGCCGCACGCTTGTCGTCTCGGGCGACCTCGAGCCGGAGCACGGCCGCAATGGCAGCGTGCAACTCTCCGCCGGCTTGACCCGACCGGGCCCGGCCGGGCTGTCACCGATGCAGCCCGTCATCACCACTGCGGGCAGCGACACGGAGAAGCGCATCAACGCCGGGCTCGACGATTTCCGCGACCTGTTCCCGGCGTCGATCTGCTACCCGCAGATTGTGCCGGTCGACGAGGTCGTGACGTTGGCGTTGTACTTTCGCGAGGACGAACCGATGCAGCGGCTCATGCTAAATGAAAAAGCAAAGGCCGAGCTGGATCGGCTCTGGGACGAACTGCTGTACATCACCAGGGAGCCGTTCAAGAAGGAGGTCGCCTACGAGCAGATCGTTGAGTTCTCGACGCAGGACCGGCCCGACCTCGTCATCGCGTGGAAACCGTACAAACCGATCCTGCTGGACGAGGTGGCGGCATTCCGCGCGCGACTGCTGGAGGATGAGCCAAAGCAACTGGAAGCGGTTATCCGCTGGGCCAAGCGAGCCTGGCGTCGGGAGTTGACGGAGGATGAAAAGGAGGGACTACGCGAGCTTTACGAGGCGCTGCGTGAAGGCGAGATCGATCACGAAAAGGCGATCCAATTGACCCTTGCCCGTGTGCTGACGTCGCCCGCATTTTTGTACCGGCGTGAGCAGGCCGGCGACGGAGCAAAGCCGGTGGCGGTGAGCGCCACGGAGCTGGCCACGCGGCTAAGTTATTTCCTGTGGGCCTCGGTGCCGGACGCTGCGCTTGGCCAAGCGGCAGCCAGCGGCGAGCTGACAAACGACGACGTGCTGCTTGGCCAAGCGCGGCGCATGCTCCGCGATCCGCGCACCCGGCGCATGGCTGAACAGTTCGCCTGCCAATGGCTGCACATCCGCGGGTTCGACCAAAACGACGACAAAAACGAGCAGCGCTTCCCTGAGTTCGCCACGTTGCGCGGCGACATGTACGAGGAGTCGGTCCGGTTTTTCGAGGATCTGTTTCGCAACGACGGCTCGGTGCTCGACCTGCTGACAGCCGACCACACTTTTTTGAATGGGCGCTTGGCCAAGCACTACGGGATCGACGGAGTGACTGGCGAAGCGTGGCAACGTGTGGACGGGATGCAGGCCAAGGGGCGCGGCGGCGTGCTGGGACTGTCCACGGTGTTGGCGGTCAATTCCGGTGCCTCGCGCACCAGCCCGATCCTGCGCGGCAACTGGGTGTACGAGACGCTGCTTGGCGAGAAGCTGCCCCGACCGCCGGCAGACGTTCCGCAATTGCCGGAGAGTGTGCCGAGCGGTTTGACTGCGCGGCAACTTATCGAGAAACACAGTTCCGTGCCGCAGTGCGCCAAGTGCCATGAGCGCATCGACCCGTACGGCTTCGCGCTCGAGCAGTTCGACCCGATCGGCCGGGAGCGCCCCGACGCCGTCGATACGCGGACAAAGCTCGCGGACGGCACACGCATCGAGGGTTTGATCGGCCTGCGCGAACACCTCGCCACCGAGCGCATGAACGATGTGCTCGAGCAGTTTTGCCGCAAGCTGCTCGGCTACGCGCTGGGCCGCGAGGTGGCCCTCTCGGATCTGCTGTTGATCGAGGAAATGCAGCGGCAGCTCAAGGCGAACGATTACCGGTTCAGCATTGCGGTCGAGACGATCGTGCTTAGCCCGCAATTCCGGAAAATCCGGGGGCGCCTGGCTAAAAATCAAGATTGACTCATGCCGCTGACGATTCAGCATCAACCGAAAGACGAACTGAAATGAATAACGAACATCACCAATTTTCCCGGCGCACTATGCTGCGCGGCCTTGGCGTGACGATGGCCCTGCCGTGGATGGAATCGCTCCGCGTCTGGGGCGATGCCCGCCGAGAGGCCGGGCAGTCGAGCGAGGCGCCAACCCGCATGGCGATCCTATTTGCCGGGTGCGGTTTTCACCGGCACGAATGGTGGGCCAAGGGCGAGGGCGCTGACATGGAATTGGGCAAGGTGCTGCATCCGCTGAACGATTTCCGGGATCGGATGGTGTTCATCCGCGGCCTCTACAACGCCGAGGCGCTCAAGGGTAACATCCACAGTTCGCAAACCGGCAACCTGCTCTCCGGCGCGCCGCTGGCCTCCGGCGGGCGGATTCAGTCTGGCACCAGTGTCGATCAATTCGTCGCGCAACAGATCGGCCATCGAACCAAGCTGCCGAGCCTCGTGCTTGGCTGTGAAAAGGCGAACCCCTCTGTGCACAAGGATTACTCGATGCTGTACAGTTCGCACATCTCGTGGAGTAGCCCGACTACGCCGACGCCGCTCGAGGTCTACCCCGCGCTGGCGTTCGACCAGATGTTCAAGGACAAGGCGCAGGCCGGCGACCGGAGCGTACTCGACGCCGTGTTGTCGGACGCGAAGGATTTGCGCCGCAACATCAGCCGGCTCGACCAGCAAAAACTCGACGAATACCTCAACTCCGTCCGCGAGGTGGAGAAACGAATCGAGAGCGCCGGCAAACGCGGCGAGCTGCAGGGCTGGCGGCCGACGTTGGCCAAGCCGAACATTCCGCGCCCGGCGGACGGCTACCCGCAGGACATCGTCGAGCACATGCGCATCATGAGCGACCTGCTCGTGCTGGCGTTCCAGACTGACACCACGCGAATCTGCACGCTCAAGCTCAACAATGACCACGGCACACTGCGCTTCCCGCACCTCGGCGTGGACTACATGATCCACCACCTGCTCTCACACAGCGACACCGCCGATTGGCTAAAGGTGAACCAGTTTTTCCTCGAGCAAATGGCATACATCGCCAAGCGGCTCGACGGCATTCAGGAGGGCGAACGCACTGCACTCGACAACTCGATGCTGATGCTCTGCTCCAGTATGCTGACCGGCCACCACGATGCCACCCAGTTGCCGGTGGTCATGCTCGGCGGGGGTGGCGGGCGGATCAAAGGCGGGCGAAATTTGGATTATCTCGGCAAGCCCGACCGTCAAATGTGCCGTCTTTTCATGAGCATGATGGACAAGATGGATGTCCATCCCAAAACCTTCGGCGACGCCAGTCAGCCGTTGAGCGAGGTTTAAAACTTGGCCAAGCGCTTGGCCGAGAATACCTTCTTTGGAATGATGAAGCTGCGACTGTTGTTGTTCGGGTTGTTTGTCATCGGCTTGGCCAAGCCGCTGGCGCAGTCGCTCGAGGGGGTGGTGCACCTGACTTTTCCGCTGACGAAACAGAAGATACTCGGCATCTACCTCGACGCCCGGCTTTACGAGTATGACCCGTGGCTGGCGGATGTGGGGGCGACGCTGGTGGACCAGGTGGAAATCGAGGATCTCGACCTCAGCACCACGGCCAACTCGCTGCTCGACGTGCATTTCTCGGCCCAGCGCAAGCCGCGCATGGAATATTACCTGTCCATCCGCGCCTACTCGGGGAAGGGCGGTACGCAGTATTATTTCATCGACGGGTTCCAGAAAATTTTCAACGGGAAGGACGAGGACGGAATCGACCTGCGGCTGGCCACCCGGCTCGCGAAGAAGAAACCCAAGGGCGACCCGGTCCACGTCGGCGGTGGTGGCAGCGGGGAGCCGGGCGGCAAGGTGACCGGCATTCATCGCGCGGTGGAGATCGAGTGGGAAGGCACGGATGGCGACGAGTTCCTGCTACAGAAATCGGATGACCTCGAGAATTGGGAAACGGTCGAGGCGGTGGTCGGCACCGGCGACGCGACATCGACCTTCCTGAGGGTCGAGGGGCGCGTTCAGTTCTGGCGGCTCCACCGCGAATAGCGGCTGCGCTTGCCCAAGCTCCTTCTCCCACGGAACCATTAACAAGAATGGTCAGGATGGCGGTTTGCCCCCTCACCCTGACCCTCTCCCCCGCGGGGGAGAGGGAATTTAAGCCTGTGACGCTCTGATACACCGCGAATAGCGGTTATCCGGCTTTACACGGCCAAGCGCCAACGACACAGTCCCGGGCCGGGCTGCAGCTTGGCAGCCGTTTCCATTTTACCATGAACAGCATCCGAATCCTTTATGCCGTCGCGCTTGGCTGGGCGGCGCTTGGCCAAGCGGTGGCCATCGACAAGCTGGCCATCGAGCGCGTGCCTGAAGCCAAGCCGCGCAACGTCGTCTTCATCCTGACCGACGATCATCGCTACGACGCGATGGGCTTCATGGGGCATCCGTTCCTCAAGACGCCGCACCTCGACTCGATCGCCAGCAACGGCGTGCATCTGCGGAATGCATTCGTCACGACGTCGCTCTGCTCGCCAAGCCGGGCGTCGATCCTCACCGGGCTGTACACGCACAAGCACCGGGTGATTGATAACAACCGGCTCGTGCCGGAGGGGACGGTGTTCTTCCCGCAGCACCTGCAAAAGGCCGGCTACGAGACCGCGTACATCGGTAAGTGGCACATGGGCGGCAGCACCGACCAGCCCAGGCCGGGCTTCGACCATTGGGTCAGCTTTCGCGGGCAGGGCACGTATCTGCCGTCGCGCAACGGCCTGAACGTCAACGGCAAAAAGGTGCCGCAGAAGGGCTACATCACCGACGAGTTGACCGACTACGCGGTGGACTGGCTCCGCAGCCGCAAACGGGACAAGCCGTTTTTCCTCTACCTCTCGCACAAGGCGGTGCACGCGCAGTTCACGCCGGCCGAGCGGCACAAGGGGACGTTTGCGGAGGCGGAGGTCGTGCCGCCCAAGTCGCAGGCCAACACGGCCGCCAACTACGACGGCAAGCCGCGCTGGCTGAAGGATCAGCGCAACAGTTGGCACGGCGTCGACTTCGCCTACCACAGCGGTATCGACATCGAGAAGTTTTACAAAGATTACTGCGAGGCGTTTCTCGCGGTGGACGACAGTATCGGCCGGGTGCTCAAGACGCTCAAGGAAATGGGCGTGCACGATGACACGCTGGTGATCTACATGGGCGACAACGGCTTCATGTTCGGCGAGCACGGACTGATCGACAAACGGGTCGCCTACGAGACCTCGATCCGCGTGCCGATGGTGATGCAATGCCCGTCGC
Organism: Verrucomicrobiales bacterium; assembly: GCA_002686755.1. Lineage (GTDB taxonomy): Bacteria > Verrucomicrobiota > Verrucomicrobiia > Limisphaerales > UBA1096 > UBA1096. The sequence goes on along the minus strand of NYYJ01000051.1, from coordinate 532 downwards.
TCTTCGGGGGCGGCCAGGTGGTCGAGCAGGTCGTCGCCAACATCGACATCGCACCGACGGTGTTCGAGGCCGCCGGCATCAAGACGCCCTCCTACATGGACGGCCAAAGCTTCATTCCGCTTGGCCAGGGCAAGGCGATCCCGTGGCGCGACTATTTCCTCTACGTCTATTACTGGGAGAAGAATTTCCCGCAATCACCCACGGTGTTCGCGCTGCGGGGCGACCGGTACAAATATATCACCTACTACGGCCTTTGGGACTCCGACGAGCTGTACGACATCCGCAACGACCCCGGCGAAACCCGGAACCTCATCGCCGACGCCGGGCTCAGGCCGGTTGTTCGCGAGATGGAGAACAAGCTGTATGCGATGCTCGCCGAGAGCGGCGGGATGTTCATCCCGCTCAACCAGCCGAGGGGCGGCTCACAGAACAAGCGCCTCGAGTCGCGCTCGAAGCCGGGCGCCTTTCCGGCCCACCTCGTCGTGGACGAGCCGATCAACAAGAGCGCCCGATAGGTTATGCCGCGCAAGCT
>NYYJ01000050.1 GCA_002686755.1 Verrucomicrobiales bacterium | reverse complement strand
ATGCATTGCCGGTGGCCAACGCCGGCACGGCGCAAACGGTGCAAGAGGGGGAAACCGTGACGCTGGATGGCACAGACTCCAGCGATACGAATGGAGACTTATTGAGCTACGCCTGGACGGTGCCCGCGGGATCCGGGATCACGTTGTCCAGCAACACGGCAGCTGAGCCGACCTTCACCGCCCCAAGCGTCAGCACGGCAGCGACGTACACCTTCACGCTGGTGGTCAACGACTCCAAGGCGGATTCAGCCAACACAGCCACGGTCACCATCACCGTGAATCCGCAGCCGGATACCACGTCGCCCGGTGACCTGCCGTTCACGGCCGTCAATTTCGGCGAAGATGCCGACCGCTTGGCCAAGTGGGAGCATTCGCAGAGTGGGATCGAGATTGAAATCCATTATCGCTCCGTGGAGACGACGACAAGTGACAATCAAGCCATCCGGAAACTGGTCGTGACGTCGGGAGGATCTGCGGAATTGAACGTCGTCAATACTCCGAATTGGACGCTGTTCACCACGCCGTCGCAGTTGGACATAGCCTACCATGTCGGGTCCGATGGCAGCACCTTGGTGGCCACGGGCGCAAGCGACCTGTTTTCCATAGCCGCCAATAACGGCTCGTCGTGGGAGATCGATATCGCCCAGCAGGGAAACAACCGGGGTCGGCTCAAGTTGACGGACAGTTTCACCAGCACCAGCAACTGGATCTTCAAGTCCGATGATGCCATCGCAGTCGTTGATCCGGTGCCGTCGCTGCCAGACCACTCGATCCAGGCCATAAAGCAGGACGGGGCGGCCAGCGAGTTGTTCGTCACGGTCAAGGGGCTGGACAAGTTGAGCAAGACGAACAACGCCTATGACATTATTGGCGCGATCGTGACTCTCGACCTGAAGGCGGATGCGGGCTCCACGGCGGAAAACTATCCCTTTTCCGGTGTCCGCTGGGAGGTGACCGGCATTGATGACGCCCTGTCGGGGGCAAACCAGTACGGCATGCAATTGCAAACGGAGGACGGCCTCGCCCATGCCTTGATCGCCTCCCAGGGGGAGATTGATGCCGCCACCGGCCTGAAGGCATCCTCTACCTGGCAGGACACTGGGGACCGGGCAACGACGGGTCAACCGGGTGATGCAGGGGGGTCGGACCAGATGCAGGGCATTACCAAGCAGGTGACCTCCGTCACCACCTCGGAAGGGGGCAATGCCGCGTTCACCATCCGGGCCACGGGAGTGGCGGAATACCGTTGGAAGAGAGAACAGGACGGGCCACAGTCAACCGTGACCGATGTGGATTTCCCGACCCTGGATTGGGTTGAGTTTCCCTTTTACATTGTCAATGCCAGTCAGACCGTCAACGTCACAGTGAACCCATCCAAACAGGTCAATGGGCAAAATACATTTCACATGGCGGACGGGAGCGGCAATAGCGGGGGAGCGCCGCTTGAGGCCCCGACGCTGTACCTATACCGGGGCAAATCATACACCTTTAACCTGTCTGCTTTCTCCACATCGACGCATCCGTTTTATCTATCGACGACCGGTGCCTCCAGTTGGTCGGCGGGCTCAAAAGATGGGGAATACAATAAGGGTGTCACGTCGTCCAGCGGGTCGTTGGTGTTCAACGTGCCTTCCGATGCCCCGGATCTGCTTTATTATCACTGCGCGAGCCATGCGGGGATGGGTGGCAAGATTGAAATCTACAACGCCGGTGAGGTGTTGGTGCTGCAGAACGTGGCATCTAGTGGAGATAGCAAGATACGCTACATTAGTGAGTTTAGAAATCAGGGTGAGGATTTGTGGAACTGGGCGGGGGACGGCGAGTTAACCGTAACCGCGGAACGGTTCGGGCGAATCACCGGCAAACTGGAGGATTCCGAGGGGACGTTTCTGGACGGGTGGTTCGAGGTCTTTGACGAGCATTGGGACTGGGTGGATCTCTGGCAATTCGGTGGCTGGAGTTTTGACCAGAAAGGCAAGACCTACTCGCTGGATTTACCCAGGGGCAAATACAAGGTGATGTTTCACCCGAACGAACCGGCTTATTCGGAATCGTTCTATGACGGTGCCACGGACTTTGAGTCGGGCACCCTGATTAGGGTGAACTATAACCGGCTGACTAGCGGGATCGANTTTGTCCTGGCCAAGCAGCCGGTCGGCACCGTGAGNGGAATCTTGACTGACGCCTCCAGCGGCAGCCCCATTACGAACGACGCTGAGCTTCAGGTTTTCAAGACAGACACAAGCGGCAAGCCGATCAACAGTTGGCCTGATTTTCATGTCTGGCTTGGGAGCAGCGAGATCAACTCTGAGACCGGTGCCTATTCCATCACATTGCCTGCCGGTGATTATATCATCCGGATGAAGCTGTGGGAGGGATACAAGGAAGGGGGGGAGAGCATCCCGTATGACACGGTTTACTACAACGCCGTCACCAGTAAAGGTGATGCAACGACAGTCATGGTGGTGCAGGGCCAGACAACAGCCGACATCGACTTTGCGATGACCCGGGCCAAATTCGCGACCCTTTCTGGCAATGTGGTCAATGAGAACGACCAGATGCTTTCTGGGTGGGCGTATATCGATCTTTTCTCGGTTCCGGATGGCGTGAAAATGAATGATGAAAACCTGTGGGACTACTTCGCCGAACCGATCGAGATGGCGTACGATGAGGGAACCGGCGCGTACAAGATAAAGGTGTCCACGGGAACGTACGTGCTCGGCGTGGGTGGGGATGCCAACGGAATCCACTATCCACGACAATTCTACGACGGCGTGTACCAGGCCAAGAAAGCCACCAAAATCACGGTTGCCGAGGACGCATCCACGGGTGAAATCAAGCTTTACGCCGGAGGCGTGGAGCATTCCGGGGCCATCAACTTCAAGCTGTACCCCGAGTTGCGCATCGAGGAGGGGTACTTTGACAAGACCGGTGCCCAGCAGTTCAAGATCACCGGGACGATCTTGTATGAGACCGGAGCGAACTCCGGTGCCGGCCGGCGCTTGGCCAAGATGGATGGCGATACCGGCCCGCCGACGGAGATGTCCGTTACTTCCTACACGTTTAATAGTGATGAGTCCGTAGGGGGTGTCGATTTTGATACTGGAGAAACGTATGCTGTCGTGTCGGACCCTATGGACAACAGCCAATTTAGTGTCTTCCATGTCGAACTCGATGACGCGCTTGGCCATTATGAAGCCACGGCCTTGATCGCGGATACACGCGTGGTTTCAACACTGACTCTGAATACGCTTGATACGCTTAATGCAACCAAGCGGACGATTGACGTGGATTTGGCCTCATTAAATGTATTAATAAGTAGTATGGGGAGCAACCCGACCGACGCAACAAGCTTGGAACAGGATTTTGGGTTCCTCGAGATCCAGATCTTCCCGGCTGACTACACGTTTGGGGACGAGCCAATCGCGCGAACCCACATGAAAAACTGGAACAGCGGCGATTACGAGATCAGCCTGCCGGCGGGTCGATACAAGCTCAAGGTGCATTCTCATCAATCCACCTACAAGGCCGAGTGGTACAAGGGAACCGACACGGACGATGCCTTCACATGGGAAACGGCGTTTGTCATCGACCTGAACAGCGACTTGTCAGGGGTGGACGTGGAACTGGGCGCGGCCCCCTCGGGCACCCTCACCGGCACCTTAAAGGATGCCTCGGATGCATCGGTCAGGATTGGTGCGGCCGAGATCACGCTTCACGACCCCGACGACGACGAGGTCACCTATTGGCCCGGCCGGCTTGAGCGGGATTGGATTCACAACGAGCAAACGGGCAAAGGGTATGAAAGCAACGACTACACGATGGTTGCCCCGGCGGGGAACTACAAGATCAAGATCCAGTTCTGGGATGGCACCTACCTGACCAGCTATTACAAGGACAACGGCGATGGCACTTACGGCACGACCAGTTTCTCGGACGCCGACACGGTGACGATCACCAAGTCACACACCTCAACAAGCCCTCTGACCAACATCAACTTTGATTTGTCTGGCGCACCGACCGGCATCATCAAGGGGAAAGTGGAAGAAACAGGTGGGGTGGTGTTACAAGGGGATTGGTATTCGGTGATTCTGCGGGGAGCGGATGAGGAGTGGGGCGAGTGGAGGCATTTGAATGTCCAGATAGACGAGTCCACCAAGGAATACACGGCGAAGGCGCCGGTGGGGACATGGAAAGTGATGGCCGAGTCGTGGCCGAATTACCCGGAAGGGTTTTACACCGGGGCGGAGAGTGACTCCAGTACCTCGTGGAAGGAAGGTGCGGCGATCACGGTGGTGGCGGATCAAACCCTGGAGAACATCAACTTCCGTTTGGCGTTTCAGGCGGACAAATCGTTTAACTACGGGGGAACGGGGACGATTTCGGGAAGCGTGATCACATCGTCGAAGGCGGGGGTGCCACGAGCCTCGGTGGAGTTGAGAAGCAAAGATTGGGTGGTCTTTGCGGAGAGCCAAACCGACAACGACGGGAAGTACAGTTTCGCAAAACTGCCGGCGAACACGTACCTGTTGACCGCAAAACCGCCGAGCGGGGTGGAGGCGTACCAGAAGTACGGGGCATCCCCGGAGACAACTGTGACTCTGGTCGATGGGGCGACTGAGTCCCAGGACTTGACGCTGGCCTCAGCCAATGTCTTCGGGCGGTTGCTCAAACCGGACGGCACTCCGGCCAGTCGTGTGCATTTCTGGATCTTCGAGGACAGTGATGGCGACGGTGAGTTTGACTGGTCATCCACTGAGCCGAAGGAGTACGACGGGGAAACGGGTTCGAACGGGTACTTTAGCGTGACGGTGGCCGAGACGAGCTATGGCATGGAGTTTCATTTGCCGCCGCATTTTAACGGGATCGAGCCATTGTCGGTGTACACGTTCAGCATCAACGCCGACAGCACGGCCGAAAAGGATTTCGGCACGATCACGCTGACTAAGACCACCAAGAGCATCACGGGTACGGTCAAGACATCGGATGGCACCGCAGTGAGCGACGCGCCGGTCGTTGCGTGGCGGATCGATGGACAGGGTTGGGCCGATACTGTCACCGATTCCGCCGGCAGCTTTACCCTGGACGCCAGCGCGGGCGAGTGGGAGGTGATGGTCGAGCGCCCATGGGAGGGCAAGGTCGACTGGCAATACACGGGCGGCCCTCAACTGGTTCAGTTTGCCAAGTCGATTTCGCTGTCCTCCCTGTCGACGACCAAGGGCACGGTGACGGCGACGACCGCCAGCGCCCACGGCCTGAAAGCCGGCGATGTCTTTACCATATCCGGCGCGTCGCCGGCCACGTACAACGGCAGCCACACGGTTGCAACGGCCAAGAAAACCACCTTCACGTTCGTAATTGAGAGNANCCCGACCACCAGTTCAAGTGGCGTGATTACCGTGACGGAGTCCGAGACGGTGGACTTCGTGGTCTCGACCGTTAGTTCAAGCATCACCGGCAAGTTTGTCATGCCGGACGGCAGCGCGATCGCTTCCGACAAGATCTACGGCGTCACAGTTGAAGTGTGGAGCGACCGCGGCTCCGGCAACTGGGCGACGCTCGAGTCGGACGGCACGTTTTCCGTAAACGTGGCCAAGGGCAACTTCGAACTGGGATTCTGGGTGGATCCCTATTATTTCCCGACCTACGAATCACCCGGTTGGCGGCGAATCCGCATCAAGGACAACCAGACGCTGGACCTGACCGGCGTCAAGAGCCCGTTCGCGGACAGCCTCATTGATTTGAGCGATGGAACCAAGGCGCTGACCTTCGCAACCAAGTCCTCGACCATCACGGGAACGGTCACCGATGCATCCGGTGCCGGGTTGCCCAAGATCGAGGTGTTTGCCTGGAGTCGAAAGGGCGGCTGGGCGGAAACCTCAACCGATAAGAGCGGTGCCTATACGCTTTACGTGAGTCAGGGCAAATGGGAGGTCGTTGCCGAGCCGGGTTGGAGTTCCGCGTATTCACCGCAGCCGCCGAAGAGGACCAAGGTGGGGAACAATGAGACGTCGACGGTTGANTTTACGTTTGCCNCNGCGGGGCATGTCNTCAGCGGNAGNGTNCGNGACAGCAGCAGCCGGTCNCTNGTNTCGAGCNTGTGGGCCTGGGCCTANGCGCGCAGTTATGATGCCANCAACCCGGACACGTTCGATGTGATCACGGATGCCCCGGTGGACGGCGGCGAGTTCACGTTGAAACTGCCGGATGGGACGTATCGCGTGGGGCTTTGGATCAGCCCGGAGAGTGACTACAGCATGTCGGTGGATTCCACCACGGGCGAGGCGGAGGTCGAGGTCACCCTGGCCAATTCGGAGTCCACCTCCACCTTGGATGTCTTGGTCGAGAAAAACAGCGCGGTCATCAGTGGCACGTTCCTGGATGCCGATGGAGACGCCGTCACCAACCTGGACGGGGAGATCTTTGCGGTGCAGGGTAGCAACTGGAAGGATACGTTTATTAACCCGAAGGACGGCACCTTCGAACTCTCGCTCACGCCGGGAACGTGGGAACTGGATTACTACATCGAGGTGGCGGACGATGCCTCCTATTTGCCGTATCCCGCTTCCTCCATTCAGGTGACTGCGGTGGCGAACAGCACGGTCACCCAGGACATCACCCTTTCCACCGTGGACGGCACCATCACCGGTACCGTGCTCGATCCGGACGGGGCTGCCGTTACCGAGACGATCTACGTCTGGGTGCACCGCGACATTTCCCAGGCGGGAACCGCGCGCTATTTCGATGAGGTGGAAACTTCCGATGGTACCTTCACGTTCAAACTGGCCAGCGGCTACCAGTACGACGTCGGCGTCGTTCTGCCGGATGGCATATCGTATTTTGAGCCCAAGGTAACCCGGGCGGACCTGACATCCGACGCCAGCGCCACCCTGTCGATCAGCCTCGTGACGAGTGACGCAACCATCACGGGCAGTGTCACGCTGGCGGACACCGGTAGCGCGGTGGAGGACGCATTCGTGTATGCGTGGTCGGCGGACGGTCAGGCGATCGAGGCGGAGACCGACTCCAGCGGAAACTACTCCCTGAGCCTTTCCTCCGGGTCGGTTTGGAATGTTGGAGCGGACTACGAAACCGAGACCGGGACGGCGTACAAGACCGTCAAGACGGCCACCGTCGACATGACCTCGGCGACCTCCGCCACGAAGAACCTTGTGCTGGTCACGCAGACGTACACCCTGCCTGACTCGGTGGCAGACTCGTTCACGGCCTCGTCCGGCTACAGCAAGGTGCTCTCCGACGGGACGGAAATCAGCATCCCCGCCAACGCCGTGCCGGTTTCGGATTCCTCCGAGACGATCACCATCAACATCAAGCCGGTCGTGTCCGGGCTGTCGAGTTCCTCCACCACCCAGCCGGTCAGTTACGGCTACGGCTTCGAGTTGTTCGACTCGAGCGGCAAACAGATCACGCAGAATTTCACCAAGGACGTCATTGTGACCCTCTCCTACACGGATGCGGACTTGACCGACCTCGGCATCACCGAGAGCCAGATTAATATTTCATTTTATTCCACCACGAAGAAAACCTGGGAACAGGCCAAGAAGGTCTCCGTGGACACGACGAACAATAAGATTTTCGCCTCGATCGATCACTTTTCGTCGTGGGGCATGACGGGGGATCAGGGCGGTGGTTCCGGCACCAACAGCGATCCCACCATCAGCGGCTCCAGTTTCACTGTGTCGGAAACAGCCGCCAGCGGGACGGCCGTGGGGACGGCCACCGGGCATGATGACGACGGCGATGCGTTGACCTACTCCATCTCCGCCGGGAACGACTCGAGCGCGTTCGCGATCGATTCCTCGAGCGGGGCGATCACGGTCGCGGGCGCGCTGGATTACGAGACCACACAGAGCTACACCCTCACGGTCACGGTGGTGGACACCGGGTCGGCCACAGCCAGCGCGGACTTTACGGTGACCGTCACCGACGCCAACGACAACACGCCGGCCTTCGCCCAGGCTAGCTACTCGGCCTCCGTGAATGACACCGACTCGGCCGGCACGCAACTGGTCACCGCCACCGCCACCGATGCGGATGCCAACACCACGCTGGTTTACTCCATCACGGCCGGCAACGGCAGCGGTCTCTTCTCGATGGACTCCTCCTCCGGCGCGGTGTCGACAGCCGGTTCGTTGCTCAACAATTCCGGCTCGCACTCGCTCACGCTCTCCGCTTCGGACGGCACCAACGCCGGGACGACGACACTCGCCGTCACCGTGGCCGACCTCACCGCGCCAAGCGCGCCGACATTGACCGGCAGCGCCTCCACCAGCGACAACACGCCGACGTGGACCGGCACGGCCGAGCCAAACTCCACGGTGACCGTCTACAGCGCCAGCGCCTCGCTTGGCCAGACGAGCGCGGACGGGAACGGCGACTACAGTTTCACCCCGGGCACGGCCTTGGCCGACGGCACCTACTCGATCACCGCCACCGCCACGGACGGCGCGGGCAACATCAGTGTCGCCAGCAGCGCCTTTTCGTTGCTCATCGACACTGCCGCACCAAGCGTTCCCAGCCTCACCGCGACCAACCCGACCAACGACGCCACGCCCACCTTCAGCGGCTCGGCGGAGGCCGCCTCGATGGTGACCGTCCTCTCGGATGGCACCGCGCTTGGCCAAGCGACGGCGGACGGGAGCGGCAATTACAGCTTCACCCCGGGCACGGCGTTCGCCGATGGCACGTACACGATCACGGCCACCGCCGCGGACAGCACCGGCAATACCAGCGGCGCCAGCGACAGTCTCTCCCTCGTCGTCGATACAGTAGCCCCAAGCGCACCCACCCTCACCGGCACCACGCCCACGAGCGACGACACCCCGGCGCTCAGCGGCACGGCCGAGGCCAACGCCACCGTAACGGCCTACAGCGGCAACACCGCGCTTGGCCAGGCGACGGCGGACTCGGGCGGAGTATTTACACTCACCGTGTCCACGTTGGCCGATGGCAGCCATTCGTTGACTGCCAAGGCGACGGACAGCGCCGGCAACACCAGTTCCGCCAGCTCGGTGCTGGCCATCGTGGTGGACACGGCCGCGCCGACCGCGCCGACCTTGACCGCGACCAGCCCGAGCAGCACTGGCACTCCGGCCCTGACCGGCGCTGCGGAAGCCGGTTCCACGGTGACCATCTACAACGGGGGGGCGTCGCTTGGCCAAGCGAGCGTCGATTCCAGCGGGAATTACACGTTCACGCCATCAAGCGCCTTGTCGGACGGGTTGTACTCGTTGAGCGCGACGGCCACCGACGCAGCCGGGAACATAGGCGCATCGAGCGCAACGTTCTCGCTCGTCGTGGACACGGTCGTGCCAAGCGCGCCGACCTTGACCGTCACCACGCCGACCAACGACAACACGCCGGCGATCGGAGGCACGGCCGAGTCCGACTCGACCGTCTCCATTTACAGCAGCGGCACCCTGCTTGGCCAGGCGACGGCGTCCAGCGGCGGGGTGGTCAGCTTCGTCCCGTCAACCGCCCTGTCGGACGGGACCTACTTGCTGAGCGCGACGGCCACCGATGCCGCGGGGAACACCAGCGCGGCCGGGAGCGCCGTGTCGCTGGTGGTGGACACGGTCGCGCCCAGCGCACCGACAGTGGCAGTCACGTCACCGACCAACGACAACACGCCGGCCATCACCGGCACGGCGGAGGCCGACTCGACCGTCACCCTGTCTGCCGGCGGCCAAGCGCTTGGCCAAGCGACCGCGACGGCCGGTGGGAGTTATGCGCTGACACCGTCAACCGCCCTGTCAGACGGCAGCTACACCGTGACCGCCACAGCCACCGACTCTGCGGGGAACACCAGCACGGCCAGCTCGGGCACCACATTGCTCGTGGACACCGCCGCGCCAACGGCGCCCACGCTGACCGGTACCAGCCCCACCAACACAAGCACCCCGCAACTCACCGGCTTGGCCGAGGCGGGCGCGACCGTGGTCGTTTACAACGGCGTCACATCAGTTGGCCAGGCGACAGCCGGAGTCGGTGGAGCCTACTCCATCACGGTGTCCTCCTTGTTGGATGGCAGCCATTCACTGACGGCCAAGGCCAGCGACGCCGCCGGGAACACCAGCTTGGTCAGCGCCGCGTTCACCATCCTGATCGACACTGCCACGCCCGCTGCACCGACAATCACCGGCACCAGCCCGACGAACGACGCAACCCCGACACTCTCCGGCACGGCGGAGGCTGGGGCGACCGTGACCGTTTACGATGGCGATACCACGCTTGGCCAGGCGACCGCCGGAGCG
>NYYJ01000049.1 GCA_002686755.1 Verrucomicrobiales bacterium | reverse complement strand
TGTTGGCCGCCGCGGAGAACTCGCTGATCACCACGTCGCCGGGCGTGTGGGCCGGATCCACCCGTACCGACCACGCCTGGCCGTCGAACGCGTTGGGGGTCTTGTTGAAGTCGGTGATGCCGTGGTCGTCCGCCCAAGTCAGCTCCGCTTGGCCAAGCGCGAGGTCGTCGAATTGAAATATGTACGGGCCGGCCCCAAACCCTTCCACGGCCAAGGCCGAGACTCCGTTGGCCATCAGGTCTGCTGCATCGACGCCCTGTACCGGTTCGTCGAACCAGATTTCCGCCTGGCTGAACTGTCGAACCGTGCCGTCATCCGGCAACCGGCTGGCAAGGACGGGCGGTGTCAGGTCCAGCAGTTCGTAGCTCCAGGTCGATTGATGGATCCCGGAGTCGCCCGCCGGGTCGAACGCGTTTGGCGGGGAGGCGAGGTCGCCGATCCCGTGGCCCGGTGTCCACCAGACATCGGTTCTCCCGGCGGCCGGGTGGTCGAACTGGAACGTGAACGTGTTCCCATTCTCCTTCACCTGGGTCGCCGGATAGTCGTTGACCACCAGATCGCCGGCATCCACCCCGGACACCGGTTCGCTGAAGGTCACGGCGATGGCGTCCAGCTCGGTCAATTCACCCGGCTTGGGCGAGATCGAGACGATCTCGGGCGGTACGGTTTCGCGTTCCTTGGCCGACAACCGGACGTCGATAAAGGCGTCCCAGTTGGACTTGCTGAAGTTCAGGAGCATGACGGACAGCACATTCCAGCCCTTCTCGGCGACGCCGCCGAAACTGTGGATGGTGCTCTTGTGCCAGCTCAGCGGCTCCTTGTTGGACTTCGTGGATCTCGAACTGTAGCGGAGCGTCGTCGTCGGCTTGTTGAGGCTGGCGACTTCCACGCCGTTGAGCCAAGCCACGTAGCCGTCGTCCGCCTGGACCTCGAGCGTGGCGGTACTCAGGACCGACGGATCAGCCACTCGAAACTTCACCCGGAGGTAAACCGTGGAGTAGCCGCTTTTCATGTCGGACAGTTCCGTGCCGCCCTCCACCGACTCGTTGCTGTAGAACGGTTGTTTCCCCCGTGACCATTTTGTGTCGGAGAAATTCAGCTTGGTCCACGCCGTGCGGGGGGAGGAGGCTTCCTTGGTGCCCTTGTGGTACTTGAAGATGGCCCCCTTCTTGACGAGCTCGACGCCGCTGGCCGGTTGCGGCATCGCCCAAGCCACCAAGCCAAGCGCCACACTAATGCAATATCGATTCATGATTCGTCGTCGTCCGGCTCCTGCCCGGGGAGCTGTTTGACCTCCAGCGGGATACTGGCCTCCTGCCGGCCGTCGATCGCAATGTCCACTGCGTGCTGGCCGAATTTCTCAAACTTCAGCCGCTGGATGTTCAGGATGAAATTGCGATAAAGGAAACTGTCGTCCGCCGGCATGTTGACCTCGAACGGCAACTCGATGCTCGGCATCACGAACTTGCCGTCCTCATCGACAAAGTTGATCCGCAGCTTGTGCGAGCCTTCCTCCACGCGCTTGAACACCACGCGCAGGACGATCGAGCATTGCGGGTAGTTGGCCGGCAATTCCCGCGTGTAGACCGAGTTGAACGTGCCCAGCAGGTTAAGCTTGCCCTTATAATCCGTGGCTGCGTCGCACAGCACCGCTACCTGTATGTCCATAAAAGTACGCTTTCTAAGGCCAAATTGGCCGTTTTGTTATATTTCCCGCCCCGAAGGGCCGGGGAACATAGCGGCAAAACTTCATTCCGCCAAACGCTTAACCTGCAGCCGAAAGAACCGTTTTTGCCTGCCGCCCGGCTGGCCAAGTGGCACCCGCCGGGTTTCCGACTCGATCCCTTTCGCGGGGAAAAACACGTCGCCTGGCATCGCACCCCACGGTCCGGTGATGGTCTCGGCAGACTCAAGCAGGTAATAGCAGCCGGCCCGCAGGGTGAAAACGGCTTCGAGTTGGCCCGCTTGGCCAAGCGCGAGCGCCAACTCCAGTCGGCTGGTCGGGTCGGCCGGGTTGGTGTTGGCGAAGTATTCGTGGAGGTTGTTGGCACGGTCGTTATCCGGGTCGGCCCGTGAATCATCGATCTCGGGATTCAAGCCGTTGGCCAATTCCCAGACATCCGGCAGGCCGTCCCGGTCGGTGTCCTTGGCAGGCTTGGCCTCGGCCCCGCCGGGCGAGCCGCCCTTGGCCAAGCTGGGCTGCCAACCGTCCGGGCTGTCCAATGCGCCGAGCGCCTGCTTGGCCGGATCGAGCACGGCGGGGATCAGCGAGTGGCCTTCGCCGTCGGCTGACTGCGGCCAGTTGTCATCATCGCTGTAACGGAAGGTGACAAGGAGTTCGCCCCCGGCTGCGGCCTGCAAGCGGATCGTCTCGCCGTTGTTGGCCAGCTTGCCGCCGTAGGTGCCGACGATCGTGGTCTGGTCCGCCAATTTGTAATGCCTCCGGAATGCGGCCTCGTCGTCGTGGCCGATGAGGAGCGCGTGCTGCCCCGGTGCCAGCGTGAAGCCGGCTGGCGCGGTGAAACGTACGCCGCCGGTGACGACCACGCCGCCGAGGTCGAGCGTCGTGTCGGCGCTGAGGTTGTGCAGTTCGAGATAATCGTAATCCGGCCCGGCGGGGGCATTGTACATCAACTCGCTCAGCACGAGATGCGCCTTGAGGCTCTCGAGCGTGTTCGGCTCGCCGGCCCGGAACTCGACAGGCTCAGACCAGTGGCTCCAGCGCTGGGTGTCGTCGAGCATCCGCACGCGCGCGCGATACCAATGACCGACCTTGGCCAAGCCGGAGGGCAGGGCGATTTCGCGGGTGAACTTGTCCAGCACGTCAGACTCCCAGGTGGCGTTGATCTCGTACGGGCGCGGTTGGGCCGGGTCGTACGGCGGCGCGTCCGGTGCGCTGACCTCGGCCAGGCGCCACTTCATCCCGGCGAACTTCCCGCCCCGGCCGGAGAAGGGCGAGCTGCGAAACCGCAGTCCGTTGACCGGGTGGCTGTCACTGCCAACGTACGTGATCGTCGGCTGGTTGGGGTGCTTCGTGTCGCGGGCGGCTGACTTGAGGATGAAATTGCGCCGGGAGCGGATGTAATTTTTCATGATTTTGACCATGCCGGGAAAATCCTTCGTGCCCGCCTTTTGGTAAAAGCGCCCCTTGCCGGCCTTGCCGCCGTTGACCTTTCCGGACGACATGATCGGGTGGGTGTCCCACATCGCCCGGTCGGCATCGACGATCGACGGCAGCCGCCCGGTCGGCTCGTCGATGATCGCCGCGAACTCATCGATCAGCCGGTAGCCCTCGTCGTCGTTGAACAGCAGGTCGAGAATCTCGCGGGCGCGGTTGCCGTACTCGAGCTTGAACACCGACTTGCCGAGCACCTTGCTTTTGAATGGGTCGTTGCCGTTGCCGTACATATTGTTCGCCCAGGTAAGGTCAAGGTCCCACGGCAGCGTGGACCATCGCTGCGTTTCCGGGTTGAGGTAGTAGAAATAATTCTTGCCGTAGCCGATGTCGTAGTGATGGATGCCCTCGACAATCGTGCGGTAGCTGTAGTAGCGCGGTAGATCCATGTTTTGTCGCCACCAATTCTCCGATGGGTTGCCCTTGTAACGGCTCAGATACGTGTTGAGGTCGGACTTGTCCGTCACCGCGGTTGATCCTTGGTTGTTCAGTTCGCCGGTGCCGCCCTCCATTTTATACAGGTTGCCGTCTGGCAGATCGTGCTCGTCGAGAAACCGGCCGTCCATCTGCTCGATCGCAAGGTAAAGCCCCCAAAAGTCGCCGTTGTGCTGGGTCGCCCCGGTCTCCTTCGCCTCGTCGATGATCCGGAAATGCACCCAGTGCGTCTTGGGTGCCTCGACCCCGGCCAGCTCGAACAGTTTGAAGCCGACCGCCTCGAACATCCCGTGCTCGCCACGGTGCTGGAAGTTGCCCTGCTGAATGCAGGCGGAGAAGTTCAGCTTGTCCCAGCGGGTGTCGTATTCGCGTCCGTAATGGTCACGCGCCTGGAACGAGTGCCCGCGGTTGAAGTCGAACTTCCACATGTTCTTGCCCATCGCGTAGCGCCACACGCCGCCCCGGGCGCGGTAGCGAATGTGGTCGTACACCTCGCCGTCGTACACCAGCGTGCCGTTCCACTTGTAATTGTCGCCGCGGTACTGCTCGTTCCAAGTGGATTTTTCGACGTCACTCTTTTTCGAGATCAGATGGTACACCGGCACGCGGGTGAGCGCCTCGCTACTGTACCGGACCAACTTGGACCCCGGCTTGGCCCGGCCGCTCCAGCTCGGCACGCCGTCGTAGCAGAAGTAGGCAAAATTGGGCGACGGGTCGCCCGGATACGGCGCGGTGGCCACTTGGCCAAGCGCGTTCTTCACCGACACCCGATAGCGAATCAGGCGCCGATGCTGCTGCACGGTCTTGGGAACGGTCGCCGAGAACACCCCGTCCCGTGCGCTGGCATCCCCGGCTTGGCCAAGGTCCTTCATCGGTAGCCTGATCCAGTTCTGCCCGTAGGCCGCATCGTCGATCGACACGTAATCGCCAGGGCTTACAATCTGGTATTCCGCATAGACCTCCGAGCCGGCCACTGCTGAGCCGGGCTCGGCGGTGATCACGACTGTCTCGCCACCCTTCGGCTGCCGGGGCGTGTGCCCGACCTTGGCCAAGCGCGGCAGCGGCTCGGGGGCAAACACGGAGTTGCGCGCGCCGGGCGTGGGACCTCGGTTGGCCGGGCCGACGCTCGCCGTCAACTCCGCGTCGATGAAGAAGTCGCTGCTGCCACCCTTCGATGCGTTGTGCGCCTGGATGGTAACGATGTTCCCGCCCTCGACGAGGTAGGCGCCCGGGGACGGCAGGTCGAACTCGACATAGTCATGCTCCTCAATCGCCGAGCTGGCGCTGGTGCCGAAGCGTGGCTCCTTGGTGGACATGTTGCTGCCGGCGACGTGCCGGCCGTTGATCCACATGTTGAAGCCGTCGTCGAACTGCAGCGCCAGCTTCAACGCCCCGATTTTTTTCACCTCCTTGAGCGTGATTTTTTTGCGGAAGTAAACCGACGTGTAGCCGTTGCGCATGTCTCCCAGTGGCGTCCTCATGAAATTCTCCCCGTAGCCGATCGGAGTGCGCCCGGTCTGCCAGTCACTGTCGTCGAAGTCTGCCTTGCGCCACGCTGTGCGCGGCGTAGACGCCTCGCGTCTGCCCTTGAAATATTTCCACGAACTGCCCTTGGCCACGAGTGTGCTGCCCTTGGTCGAGGCGTTGCCGCGAACGGACGGTTTCCAGTTGTGGCCATCGTTGTTGTCGAGGTCGGGATGAATCAACTCGATCGAGTAACCGGGCGGGTCGCCAACGATCGGCCACGGGAAGCCCAGCCGGTAGCGTACGCGATCGACGAGTTGGCCGGTGACGTCGCGTAGTTCAATCCGCTCGCCGTCGTTGTCGAGCTTCCCCAGCCATGGGCCAAGCGGCGAGCCGCCGAATTTGGCCTTGAACTGCGCGGGGTTGTGCGCGACGACGACGAAAGCCCCACCGTCGAGCCGGGTGCCGTGTGGGAATGTGAACGCGACGCCGCCCTCGATCGTCCAGCCGCCGAGGTCGACCGGTTCGTCGCCGGAGTTGTGCAGCTCGATGAATTCGGCCAGCTCGGTCTTGACGTCGGGATCGTGATGAATCTCGTTGATCACGATCGCGCCCTTGGCCAAGGCGGCCGAACAGGCAAGGGCGGTTATTATGAACAGGCGAATGAACACAGGCAGCCGTCTTTCAAGCAGGGCTGATGCCACGGGGTTCGGCCTGTAATACCGGGCGTTTCCGAACGGTCTCCCATGGCGGGCGCGGGGTTTCGACGCACGGCTGCGTGCCGTCCGCACCTGGCTGGGAAAGACCCGTTCAGCCCATCTGGTCGACTACGTTTTGGCCGAAGGCGGAGCATTTAATCTCGGTGGAACCAGTCATGAGGCGGGCGAAATCGTAGGTGACATTCCCGGAGGTGATGGCTCCGTTCATGCCCTTGAGGATGAGGTCGGCAGCCTCGATCCAACCCAGGTGGCGCAGCATCATCTCACCGCTGAGGATCACCGAGCCGGGGTTGACCTTGTCCTGCCCGGCGTACTTCGGCGCGGTGCCGTGGGTGGCCTCGAAGATGGCGTGCCCGGTGTCGTAGTTGATGTTGCCGCCCGGCGCGATGCCGATGCCGCCGACGCACGCCGCGAGCGCGTCGGAGATGTAGTCGCCGTTGAGGTTAAGGGTGGCGATGACCTCGTACTCTGCCGGGCGCAGCAGGATCTGCTGCAGGAAGGCATCGGCGATGACATCCTTGACGACGATCCGTCGTCCGTCCCGTTCGAACACCTGCCACGGGCCGCCGTCGAGGTCGGTCGCGCCGTACTCGCGCTTGGCCAGCGCATAGCCCCAGTCGCGGAATGCGCCCTCGGTAAATTTCATGATGTTGCCCTTGTGCACGAGCGTGACGCTGTCGCGGTTGTTGGCGATGGCGTACTCGATGGCGGCGCGCACGATGCGCCCGGTGCCTTCCTCCGAGACCGGCTTGATGCCGATGCCGGCCGTGTCGGGGAATCGGATCTTGCTGGCGCGATCCGGAAACGTCTCGGCGAGGAGCGCCTTGAATTTTTCGCAGTCGGCGTCGCCGTGCTGGAACTCAATGCCGGCGTAGATGTCCTCGGTATTCTCGCGGAAGATGACCATGTCGGTCAGCTCCGGCTGTTTCACGGGACTGGGCACGCCCTCAAACCAGCGCACCGGGCGTAGGCAGGTGTACAGGTCGAGGATTTGGCGCAGGGCAACGTTGATGGAGCGGATGCCGCCGCCGACTGGCGTGGTCAACGGCCCCTTGATGCCGACGAGGAATTCGCGGAACGCGGCCAAGGTGTCGTCCGGCAGCCATTCGTCGAACCGATCCTTGGAGGCCTGCCCGGCAAACACCTCGAACCAGGCGATTTTTTTCGAGCTGCCGTAGGCCTTCTCCACGGCGGCATCGAAAACCTTTTGGCTGGCCGCCCAAATATCTGGACCGGTGCCGTCGCCTCGGATGAACGGAATGACTGGGTTGTCGGGTACCTGTAGGTGGCCGTTCTCGATGGTGATGATTCCACCCTCGGGCGGGGTAATGTCGTTATATGCCATAAGAGTGTCTTGTGTTCCGTTGCCGCTTGGCCAAGCGCCTGGCCGTGTGGCGGGGAGGGGGGGTGACCCAAGCCAAGCGCCTGGCTCCGAGCCGGGTCGCCAGTTTATCCAGCCAAGGGCCTTTTCGCAAGTTTTGGGCGAAAAAAAGGCGAACGGGGTGCCGTTCGCCTCGAAATATGTAGCGGCCAAGCGCTTGGCCAAGCGGGTCAGCGCTTGCGGCGCTTGGCCTTGATCTGGGCTTCGGAGTAGAGGATGGCCTGATTGAGCGCCCTGGCCTCATCTTCCGAGATATCGCCGCCTTCAGCCAAACGCTGCTCGGCCTTGGCACGAGCGTCCTCTGCGGCGGCCTCATCAATGTCTTCGCTATTAGCGGCGTTGTCGGTAAGGATGGCCACGTGGTCGCCGGTCACCTCGGCAAAGCCTTCGCCGACCGCGACGACCTCCTCGTTGCCCCCCCGCTTGACGATGATCTCGCCGGCCTGCACCTGGGTCATCAACGGTACGTGGTTCGGGTAGATGCCGGCCTCGCCCTCGCTTCCTGGAAGGGTTACCATCTCGACATCCTCGGAGTAGATTTTCGACTCCGGCGTGACGATCTCGAGCTTGAGGGTGTCGGCCATCGGTTAATCCTGAATCTCCGAGATGCCGCCCTTCATGTAGAAGTTGCTTTCCGGCACCTCGTCATGTTTGCCGTCGAGGATCTCGGCGAAGCCCTTCACGGTGTCCTCGACGTCCACCTGTTTGCCGGCGGTGCCGGTGAACACCTCCGCCACGCTGAACGGCTGCGAGAGGAAACGCTGAATCTTTCGCGCACGGAACACGGTCTGCTTGTCGTCCGGCGAAAGCTCGTCCATGCCGAGAATGGCAATGATGTCCTGCAGTTCCTTGTAGCGTTGCAGCACCGCCTGCACACCGCGGGCGACGCGGTAATGCTCCTCGCCGACGATGTCCGGCGTAAGCGCCAGCGATGTCGAGGCCAGCGGGTCGACCGCCGGGTAAATGCCCAGCTCGGCGATGGAACGTTCGAGCACGATGGTGGCGTCCAAGTGTGCGAAGGTCGTGGCCGGGGCGGGGTCGGTCAGGTCATCCGCGGGGACGTACACGGCCTGGAAGGAGGTGATGGAGCCTTTCTTGGTGGAGGTGATGCGCTCCTGGAGGTCGCCCATCTCTGCGGCTAGTGTCGGCTGGTAACCCACGGCCGACGGTGTGCGGCCCAGCAGGGCGCTCACCTCGGAGCCGGCTTGGCTGAAGCGGAAGACGTTGTCCACGAACAGCAGCACGTCCTGCCCCTTTTCATCACGGAAATACTCGGTGACAGCCAGCGCCGAGAGTGCCACGCGCAAACGCGCGCCGGGGGGTTCGTTCATCTGGCCGTAGACCAGGCCGATGCGGGAGCCTTCGGCCAGCACAGGCAGACCGCGATCGTTCAACTTCGTGTGGCCGTTCTCGTCCTTCTCGGTTTTGATGACGTCGGCCTCGATCATCTCGTTGTAAAGGTCGTTGCCTTCGCGGGTGCGCTCGCCCACGCCGGCGAACATCGAGATGCCGCCGTGCAGCTTCGCGATGTTGTTGATCAGCTCCATGATGACGACGGTCTTGCCAACACCCGCACCGCCGAATGCACCGACCTTGCCGCCCTTGAGAAACGGGCAGATGAGATCGATGACCTTGATCCCGGTGGTCAGTACCTGTGGGCTGGTGGATTGCTCGGTCAACGCCGGGGCAGGGCGGTGAATGGGGTTGTAAATGTCGTTGCCGTCCTTGTCCTTGTCCGGTTGCACCGGCCCCTGCTCGTCCACGGCTTCGCCGGTCACGTTGAACACACGGCCCATCACAGCCTCGCCAACGGGCATGCTGATCGGCTTGCCTTGGTCGGTGAGTTCCATGCCGCGCTTGAGGCCCTCGGTGGAGCTCATCGCCACGGCCCGCACCCAGTTGTCGCCCAAGTGCTGCTGCACCTCGAGCGTCAGCTTGGTGGCACCCTCGCCGGGCACGTCGAACTCCACGGTCAGTGCATTGTATATGCCGGGCAGGCTGTCGGTGAATTCCGCGTCCACCACCGGCCCAATGATCTGTACAATCTTGCCTTTGTTCATTTTCTTCTGGTCTGTTAAATCAATTGCCCAGCGCCATCTGGGCGGTGGTGATCTCCAGCAACTCGCTGGTGATCGCCGCTTGGCGCATCTTGTTGTATTCGAGTGTTAAGTCCTTGATCAGGTCGTTCGCATTGTCGGTGGCGTTTTTCATCGCCACCATCTTTGAGCTAAACTCGCTGGCCCGCGCCTCGAGCAGAATCTGGTGCACCTGAAAATTGATGTAGTGCGGCAGCAACGCGCCAAGCACGCCGCTGGCCGAAGGTTCGAACAGGAATTCCGCCGTCCCGCCGGGAAGCTCGGCTTCCATCTCCTCTCCCTCCACGCCGGCTTGGACGCCCTTGATTTCGGTGATCGGTAGCAGGGTTTGTACCTCTGGCTTTTGGGTGAGCGTGTTGACGAAGTTCGTGAATGCGATGTCCACGTGGTCCACCTCTGCATTCTCGAAAAGCTCCGCGGCCAACCGGGCGATGGCCCGTGCCTCGGCGAAGACCGGCGTGTCGCTGTAGGAAAACTCCGCAGCCAAATCCCAGCCGACTCGTGTGGTGTGCTGGGCACCCTTCTTGCCGGCGGCAATCACTCGGGTGTTGTCGGTGACAAACTCGTCGCTGACCTTGCGCAGCAGGTTGGAGTTGATCGGACCGCACATGCCCTTGTCCGTGGTCACCAGGATCAGTGCGCGCTTATCGCCGCCGCGCGCCTTCATGAAGGGGTGATCGAAATCGCCGGCGTGAGTGACCACTTCGGCCAGCACGCGGTTCATCAGCTCCGCATATGGCCGCCCTGCGGTGGCCGCCTGCTGGGCGCGCGCCATCTTCGCCTGCGCCACCTTCTCCATGGCGCTGGTGATCTGCGCGGTCTTCTTGACGGAAACGATTCGCCGCCGGATGTCGCGGGTGCTCGGCATTTAAATTTTACTTGTTCGCCGACTTGTACTCGTCGAGGGCGGCCTTGAGGGCGTCTTTCACCTCGTCATTCACCTGGCCCTCGGTGGTGATCTTGTTCAGCAGGTCGGCCTTGCGATCCTGCAGGAATGTGGCGATGGAGGCTTGGTCGTTTTTGAGTTCATCCACTTCCACGTCGTCAAAGTAGCCATTCTGCACTGCCCACAGGACGGCCACCTGCACCGGCACTGCCACGGGCTGGAACTGCGCCTGCTTGAACACCTCCACGATGCGCTTGCCGCGTTCGAGCTTGGCGCGAGTGGCGTCGTCGAGGTCGCTGCCAAACTGGGCGAAGGCGGCCAACTCGCGGAACTGCGCGAGATCCAGCTTGATGGTGCCGGCCACCTGCTTCATGGCCTTAATCTGCGCGGCGGAACCGACGCGGCTGACGGAGAGTCCCACCGAGATTGCCGGGCGCACGCCCTGGTAAAACAGATCGGTCTCGAGGAAAAGCTGCCCATCGGTGATCGAGATCACATTGGTCGGGATGTAGGCGGACACGTCGCCGGCCTGCGTCTCGATAATCGGCAGTGCCGTGAGCGAGCCGCCACCGGCGTCGTCGGACAACCGGGCCGAGCGTTCCAGCAACCGGCTGTGCAGGTAAAACACATCGCCCGGGAACGCCTCGCGGCCGGACGGCCGCTTGAGCACCAGCGCCACCTGCCGGTAGGCCACCGCGTGCTTGGAGAGGTCATCGTACACGATCAGTGCGTCCATGTTGTTGTCCATGAACCATTCGCCTATCGCCGCGCCGGCGAACGGTGCCAAATACTGGTTGGTGGCCGAATCGCTGGCCGTGGCCGCCACGACGATGGTGTGCTCCAGCGCGTCGTTCTCCTCCAGATCCTGGATGACCTTGGCCACGTTGGCCCGTTTCTGGCCGACGGCCACGTAGATGGAGTAAAGCGGCCGGAAGTTGGGATCGCCGCTCTCGAGGCCTTCGCGGTTGATGCGGGCGTTGTTGATGATGGCGTCGATGCACACCGCCGTCTTGCCGGTCTGCCGGTCGCCGATCACCAACTCGCGCTGGCCGCGGCCGATCGGGATCATTGCGTCGACCGCCATGATGCCGGTCTGCACCGGTTGGCTCACAGATTTGCGCTTGATGATGCCGGGCGCGATTTTCTCGACCGGATAACTGGCCTCTGCAGCGATGTCGCCCTTGCCGTCAACCGGACGGCCAAGCGCGTCGACCACGCGGCCAAGCAGCGCCTTGCCCACCGGCACGGAGAGCAGCTTGTTGGTGGTTTTCACCTCGTCACCCTCGGCAATGCCGGTGTGGTCGCCAAGGATCACCGCGCCCACCTCGGTTTCTTCGAGGTTCAGCGCGAGGCCCATCACGCCGCCGCCGAAGTCGAGCATCTCGTTCATCATTGCGCCGGTGAGGCCCTCGATCTTTGCCACGCCGTCGCCGATTTCGCGCACCACGCCCACGTTCTCGCGGGCGACGTCTGTTTTCGCGCCGGCGATCTGGGCTTCAATGTCCTGCAGTAGGTTGCTCATGTCTTGTTCGTTGAAAAAAATTAAAAAGTCTCACTCAAATTGGCCAAGCGCGTCTTCACGCTGCCGTCAAACACATCGTCGCCGAGTTTCACCCGCATGCCCCCGATAAGGCCGGGGTTCTCGGCAAATTCCACCGCCACTTGGCCGCCTTTGAGGCGGTTCAGGCTGTCCCGGATCTCCTGCTGTTGCGCTTGGCCAAGCGCCACGGCGCTCTCCACGCGGGCGGTGCGGCTGGCCTCGTCCAGCTTCACAAGCCGGTGCAAATGCTGAAGGATGCCAAAGTAACCGCGCGGCTTTTGCTCGATGAGCACTCGCACGGCCGTCCGCACCCGGTCCGCATCCAGTTGACCCTCAATCTGGCAGGTCTTGAACAACTGCTTGGCCTCGCGCCGGGTTTGCTTCGTGCCTTTCATTCGAATTCGCCTAGGCGGCCATTTCCCGGTTGGTCTCGTCAATCAGGCGTTGCTGATCCTCTGCTGTCAGCACCTTGCCGCTGACCTTGGCCGTGGTCTCGACCACCAGCCGGCCGACCTCGGCCCTCAACTCGGTCATCATCCGGTCGCGGTCGGCCTCGGTGGCTTCGCGGGCCTTGCGGATGATTTCCTCGGCCTGCTTGACCGCCTTTTGCCCTTCGGCCTCGCCGACCTGACGGGCGGCTTCCTTCGCGTCGGCGATCAGTTTCTCGGCCTTCTGGTTGGCCTCGGCCATCACCTTGTCGCGCTCGGCCTGAGTCTCGGCCAACTCAGCCTTGATCTTCTCGGCGTTGGCTTCGGCTTCGGCGATGCGCGCCTTCCGTTGCTCCAGCATGTCGAGCACCGGCTTGTAGGCAAATTTCTTGAGAAGCAGGGCAACAATGATGAAGGCAACCAACTGGGAGATGAACAAGGGGGCGTTGACACCAAATGTTTCCAACATGCCCTTATCTCCCTCTGCTCCAGCAGCTGCTAAAGTGATGATTTGAGTCATTTTACTTCTAAAAAGTTTTAAAATTGAAAATGGCGGCAGGATGCCCTGCCGCCAGTAAGGTTATGATGCTTCAATACCCATCTTTCCGAGGAAGATAGCAATGAATACCACACCCTCAGCCAAAGCAGCGAAAATGATCGCTGCGGTGAGGATTTTGGTGGAAGCGCCCGGGTTGCGCCCTGTGGCTTCCGCCGCCTTGGCACCCACAAGGCCCACGCCAATGGCGGAACCGAGTGCTGCCAGACCAACATGCAAACTGTAAGTCATGTCTATTTATTTATTAATCAGTTTTTCGGCAACCCCCACGCTCGAGCATGATCCGGCTACCAAAAGTATCTTATTAATGCGCGTGCTCATCGTCGTGATGACTGCACATCAGTGAGGTAAACACCGCCGTCAGCAGGGCAAACACAAGTGCCTGCACAAAGCCGACCAGTAATTCCAAAAAGTAGAATGGCAGGACAGCCAGCCAGCCGAAGTACGGGCCGCCCAGAGCCATCACCGTCTCGAGGATGTTTTCACCGGCAAACACGTTGCCGTAGAGACGGAACATCAAAGCCACCGGTCGGACGCTTATGGAGACCACCTCCACCAAGCCAACAAAAATGTAAATCAGCAAAAGGAAGATTCCCATCACTGTAAAACCGTGCCCTTTAACGTTAAAAATATGAAAGAAAAACCCACCCGGACCGATTGCCTTGAGAGACCAGAAAATCCAGAGCATAAAGAAAAACAGGGCCATCGCAGCGGTCATGTTTAAATCTGCGTTCACACCGCGGAAAAGTGGAGCACTCAAGTGTTCAGAGTGAAAAAAGCCAGGATTACCATGAGCCCAACCTACAGTACCCACGCCTGGGATTAGGCCGAACCAGTTGCTGAATAGGATGAAAATGAAGACGGTTCCAAAAAACCAAAATGTTTCGCGGGCAAGCTTGGCTCCTAGGATGCCTTCGAAAAAGCCGATCAGGCTTTCGACGATCCATTCGACAAAGTTTTGAAGGCCGGATGGCACCAACTTCGCCTTTTTGGTGGCAATCTGAGCAACGAGAATTAGGCCAAGTGCCACGATCCACGTGACCACCATTGAGTTGGTGATGGCGAATATCAGTTTATCTTTCTTAACAGGCTTTCCATCCTTCATTACCGGGGCGCCGGTTTTATCAAAGACTTGAGTTTCGACTTTGTACTCGAAAAAAAGTGGCACAGCATTCCTGGGTAAACCGTGATGCCCGCTTTCGCGTCCATGGGCATCTTCCCCATGATTTGCGGCGGTTTGGGCGGAGGACGAGTCGGTACCCTCAGCGGCGGCGAAGAGGGCCGGCATCGGCAGGGCGACAAACAATGTTATTGCGAGTAAAAAGCGGTGGAACTTCATCCAAAAACCTAGGAAAGGCTGCTCACTCTCCCCAGAGAGGGGAGCCGCTTCCGGAAAAGCGGAACGGATTTATGCCAAAAAAATGACGGGACACAACTTTTTTTTGGATAAAACTGCTTTTAAGCGAAAAAAAAACGAACCGATGGCCAAGCGCGACTATTTTAGGCGGCTTGGGTTCAGTGGCTTGAGGTCTTTCGGCACGAACTGGCCGTTCTTGCGGATCAGCACGTCGTCAAACCACACTTCGCCCCCGCCGTACTCGGGTCGCTGAATTAGCACCATGTCCCAATGGACGGCGGAGCGGTTGCCGTTATCGCAATCCTCGTACGCTTGGCCCGGCGTGAAGTGCAGCGAGCCGGCAATCTTTTCATCGAACAAAATATCGCACATCGGCTCCCTGATGTAAGGGTTGAAGCCAAGCGAGAACTCGCCGACGTAGCGCGCGCCGGGGTCGGTGTCGAAAATCTCGTTGAGCCGCTTGGTGTCGCTCGCGGTGGCATCGACGATCTTGCCGTCCTTGAACTCAAGCCGCACATTCTCGAACCGCGTCCCGGCGTAAAGCGTGGGAGTGTTGTACTGGATCACGCCGTTGACCGACTTTTTCACCGGGCAGGAAAAGACTTCGCCGTCCGGAATGTTGCGGTCACCGGCGCAGCCGATCGCACCAAGCCCCTTGATGCTGAACGTGAGATCGGTGCCCGGCCCCTTCAGGTGCACCTTGTCCGCCTTGGCCATGCGGCGGATCAGCGGTTTCTGCGCCTTGGCCATCTTCGCGTAGTCCATCGTGCAGACGCGGAAGAAAAAATCCTCGAACGCCTCGGTGCTCATGCCGGCGCCCTGCGCCATCGCGCCGTTGGGCCAGCGGATGACCACCCAGCGGGTTTTGTTGACGCGATAGTTGAGCACCGGCCGCAGGGTGCGGGAGTACATCGAGAGCTTGTCGGACGGGATGTCGGAATTTTCCGTCGCGTTGTGGGAGCCGCGAACGGCGACGTAGGCGTCGCACTTTTTCATGCGGCGCAACTCGATATCGCGGATGGTTTTAGCATGTGTCTCGCTGGTACCAATGAGCATCTCGCGGACAACTCGGCCGGAGCGCGTTTCGACCAGCGGGGTGGCACCGCGCCGGCGGGCGGCGCGGACAAGTTCCACCGCAAACGCCTCGGGTGTGTCGGTGACATCGAACAGGACGGTGTCACCCTTCTTCAGGGCGGTCGAGTATCCTGTGAGAACTTCGGCAAGTTTTTTGTAACGAGGATCAGCCATGTCGCTGTGGCAATCCTTACCACAGCCCCAAGCCGGTTGAACGAAAAAATAGGCGGCCGCGGCTCAGGCGAGGATGTCGCGGACGACCTTGCCGTAAACATCCGTCAGGCGGAAGTCGCGGCCGGCGTAGCGGTAGGTCAGCCGTTTGTGGTCGAGGCCGAACAGGTGCAGGATGGTTGCCTGCAGATCGTGAAAATGGACGCGGTTCTCGGTGGCGTAGTAGCCGTGATCGTCCGTGCTGCCGTGGGCGATGCCCGGTTTGACGCCGGCCCCGGCGAGGAAGAATGTCATCGCGTGCGGATTATGGTCGCGCCCATCATTACCTTGGCCAACCGGCGTGCGGCCGAACTCTGTTCCCCAGAGGATCAACGTGTCCTCCAGCAGCCCTCGCGCCTTCATGTCGGCGATCAATCCGGCGATCGGTTTGTCCACCTTGCCGGCGATGTCACGGTGATTATTCTTCAAACCACTGTGGGCGTCCCAGTAGCCCTGGCTGCACTGCACGAACCGGACGCCGGCCTCGGAGTAGCGGCGCGCCATCAGGCATTGCCGGCCGAAGTCGCGCGTCTTCGGATCGTCCAGCCCGTAAAGTTTCTTCGTCGCCTCGGTTTCGTTGTCGATATTTTGAATCTTCGGCGCGGCGGCCTGCATGCGGAAGGCGAGCTCGAACGAGTTGATGCGCGCCTCCAGTTTGTCGTCATAGCCGCGCTGGCTGAGATGTTCGCGGTTCATTTCCGCCAGCAGGTCGAGTTCGCGGCGTTGATGCGAGAGCGCTTTGCCGTTGCGATCGATGAACGGAATCTTCGCCTTGTCGATCGGCGTCGCCTTAGTGCCGATCTGCACCCCGTGATAGTGCGCCGGCAGAAACGCGGACGACCATGCGTTCATTCCGCCGTGCGTGCCGGTCGGCTTGAACGTGATGTAGCCGGGCAAATCCTGGTTCTCAAAACCAAGCCCGTAGTTGAGCCACGACCCCATCGACGGCCGGATGAACGTGTCCGAGCCGGTGTGCAACTCCAGTAGAGCGGAGCCGTGCCGGGAGTTCGAGCCGTACATCGACTTGATGAAGCACAACTCGTCCGACATCGACGCGATGTGCGGGAAGATATCCGACGCCCACTGGCCGCATTGGCCGTACTGCTTAAACCCGTAGGGCGAGGCGACGAGGTTGCCGGTCGCGCTGGATACGATGCGCGGTTTCTTGCCGGGGTACGGCTTGCCGGTGTCGCGCTGCAGGGCGGGGCGGTAGTCGAACGAGTCCACCTGCGACACTCCGCCGTGCATGAAAAGGAAAATGATGCGCTTGGCCTTGGCTGGGAAATGCGGCTGGCGCGTTGCCAGAGGATTATCCGGAGCGGCCGCCTTGGCCTCCTCGCCAAGCAATCCCGCGAGAGCCAGCGCCCCGAAGCCGGCGCTCGAATTCTTGAGCATCTCCCGCCGGTTGATCGGCGGGGCATCGTATCCGCTGCATATGGAACCTCCTCTTTTCATGCAACAATCAGGACGCCCAAGAGGCTAGGCTGCTTCGATATAAATGCGACCCCAAAATCAGTCCAAAAACATGAATTCGTTGGACGAAAACAGCACGCGGGCAAGGCTTTGCCATGCCTGCTCGGTAGCCTTGGCCGGGGCGGCCTCCGCTTGGCCAACCGCCCGTTGGACGAACTCCACCGAGCGCACGGCTTCCCGCTCGCTTGGCTCGCGGCGAAGAACGCCGGCATAAAGTTGATGCGCGGCGGCGATCAGGTTCGGGTTGCCGTCAACCCGCTTGGCCAAGCGCTCGGTGGCCTTGGCCACGAGATCGTGGTTCATCATGAACAATGCCTGCGCCGCGCCGACCGTGCTGGTGCGTTGCCCCTGAATGACCGCCGGGTCGCCAAAGTCGAACGCCTGCAACACATCAAACGTGCCGCTGCGTATGACCGGCAGGTAGACCGTCCGGTTTGAGCCGAAAAAGTACGGGTGATCGTTTTGCGAAACGTACTGCCGCGGGTTGTACGTCATCAATTGCCCCTTGACACCCCACTCGATGGAATCGCCTGCGACGAGCAGTGAGTCACGCACCTCCTCGGCTTGGAGTCGGCGGCGATTGAACCGCCACCACAGTTTGTTGTCGGGATCCATCTCATAGTCTTGCTCGCTGAATTGGGTGCTCATCCGGTAGGCAGCGGAATTCATGATGATGCGGTGCATCTGCTTGATCGACCAGCCGCTCTCGACGAATCGCAGTGCGAGCCAGTCGAGCAATTCCGAATGTGTGGGGCGCAAGCCAAGCGTGCCGAAGTTGTCCGGCGTGCGGACGATGCCCTGCCCGAAGTGCCAGAGCCAAATACGGTTGGCCATCACTCGGGCGGTCAGCGGATTATCGCTGGTCAGCCACTTCGCAAATCCGGCGCGGCCGCTGCCATCCTTCGGCGGTGCCGCCACGTTTTTGTTGGCGATCACTTGAAGATAACCGCGCGGGGCCAGCTCGCCCTGAGTCATGTAGTCGCCGCGCAGGTGAACCTTCAGGTCTTGCACCTTGCCCTCGCGGACGGCCATCGCCTTTGGCGTTGCGGGACGGGTTTTCTCAATTTCACCCAGCTTGGCTTGAAGCTGTTTCAATTTGTCCTGATCCGCCTTGGCGAAAAGTTTTTCAACCTCCTTGGGCGTCTTGAACGGGCCATCTTTTTTGTGAAGCAATTGGTGCAACGGATCGCCCTCCGCGGCTTGCGCAAACCGATCGCGAATAGCCTCGATTGCAGCCGTGTCGATCGGCTTGATGGGGTCGTCAAGATACGCACGCCATCCGTTGAGTGGCGACTTGGCGTTCTTCCCGGCCTGCTTCAATGCTTCCGTCCATTGCCTGCTGAAGGCGGCATGGAGGTGGTCTGTCTTGAACGATTCGCCGGAGCCTTGAGCGTCGGCCGGCATGAACAGCATCTTGTCGATGTGCGGGGTCGGGGTGGGCCAGTCGAACTTGAGAACATTCGCGCCGGCGTTGAGCGGGAACGCGCCCTCGAGGTGCCATTTTTGCGAGTCGGGATACCATGTGCCGGTGACACTCCCGACGGCCTTCTCGTTGATTAGCTTGCCGTTCGCAAAGAGTTTGCCCGGGCGTGATTGTTGGGCCGCGTAACGCATGTGCAGCGTGTAGTTGCCGGCCTTGGCAACAGTTACGTCGTACTCCACCTTGGTCGGGCCGCTGCTGATCAGGATGCCGATGCCTTCCCCGTAGCCTTCGTTGGAGCGGAGTCCGTTACCACGGTTGAAGGTCTCTGCCTCGATCAGCACGATCCCCGGCGTGCCATCCTCCGTTTTGTCTTTGGCCTGATTGAGGACGTGCTCGATCCGGTTATTCGAGCGGGATTGAATGAGTGCCTGGATCAGGTAGTCGGCGGCGTTGCTGCGTGCCTGTTCAATGACGGCCTTTGAGGCTTCGTTCTTGAATTGTTGGATGGTCTTCTTTTGTTCACCGGCAGCTTTGTCGATTTCGCTCTGTTTGGCGCGCAGTTCGGCGGTGCCGATCTCGATCTCGTGCCATTGTGCGACTACCTTATGGTTATCCATCGTGTGCGTGCTCTTGAGAATGCCGGCCAGCGCGTAGTAGTCCCGGGTAGGTATAGGATCGAATTTATGGTCGTGGCAACGGGCGCAGCCGAGCGTCATGCCCATGAACGCGCGGCCGAGCGTGTCGAGTTGTTCGTCGATGATGTCCATCTCCATCTTACGCCCGTCATCCTCGGCCAGCATTTTTGCGCCAACGCTCAGGAAGCCGGTGGCGATGTGGCGCGCGTGCCGTGCCGTTTCCGGCTCTTCACCAGACGGCTTCAGCAGGTCGCCCGCGATCTGTTCCTGGACGAACTGATCGTACGGCTTGTCCTCGTTGAACGCGTTAATGACATAGTTGCGGTAGCGGAATGCGTTGACATAGGCTAAGTTTTCGTCGAGCCCGTTGCTATCGGCATAACGCGCGACGTCGAGCCAGTGGCGTCCCCATTTTTCGCCGTAGTGCGGCGAAGCGAGCAGCCGATCGACGACTTTGCGAAAGGCATCGGGCGATTGATCGGTGATAAAGTCGGCGATCTCCTCCATCGTGGGCGGGAGGCCGGTCAGGTCGTAGGTCGCGCGGCGAATAAGCGTGCGCTTGGCTGCGGCGGGGGCAGGGCGAAGTTGGTTTGCCTCGAGCTGGGCGAGAATGAAAAAGTCGAGATCCTCCCTTGGCCAAGCGCCGGCTTGCACCTTCGGCAACGTCGGTTCGCTTGGCTTGCGGAACGCCCAAAACTTCCGCGCCTCGTCGAAGTTGATCCCCTTAGCCTCGGCCTTGGCCAAGCGGCCTTCGCGCGGGTCGGGCGCGCCCATCTCGATCCACCGCTTGAAATCCTCGACCACCGACTTGGCCAAGCGGCTCTTGGGCGGCATCACCAACTCCGAGTCGAGGTAGGTGATTGCGCGATAGAGATTGCTCTCGTCCGGTTTGCCGGGGACGACCGCGAGCAAGCCGGACTCGCCGCGACCGCGGATCGCCTCGCGCAGGTCGAGACGCAGCTTGCCCTTGAGTTTGCCCTTTTGCTCCGCCTCGACCGAGTGGCACTTGTAGCAATGCCCGATGAGAACAGGCCTGATTTTCTTTTCAAAAAACTCAACCCCGTCATCCCCGGCTGCTGAGGCTCCCGGTGTCGTCAGCAGGCCAGCCGCAAACGGAAAACAAAGGGCTCTGGCGATGGGATGCAAAACAGGAAAAAGTGCTTTGTAGCCTGGCCGGGTTATTTCTCCACGAACCAGATGTTTCGAAATTGCAGCGGGTTGTCGTGGCCCTGAAGCCTGATTGGGCCAGGCCTGCCCTCAGGACCTCTTCGGCTTCCGGGNCATTTGCTGTCGATCTCAATGTTATTGTGGATGACGATTCCGTTTAGGCGGATGGTCAAGAGTGTGTTTTTGAGTTTTCTGCCATCCTTCACGACGGCGTTGGTGAAATCGACATCGTAGGTCTGCCACTGCAACGGCGGCAGACAGGCATTCACGTCGCTGGCCCGCTTGGTGTAAATGCCACCGCACTCGTTGTTCAACCCTTCGAGGCCAAATGAGTCCAGTATCTGCACCTCATAATCGTCCACCTGATAAAAGCCGCTGTTGCCCCGGCCCTGGCCGCGGGCCGCCGGCTTGTATGGGAGCAGGAACTCGATGTGCATGTGGTAGTTGTTGAATTTGCGTCTGGTGCGGATGTCTTTTCCGTCCGTGTTGAGCAGGCCGGTTTTGGCATCGACCCGGCCGCCGGTCCATTCGTTTTTGTTGCTGCCGTCAAACAGCACGATGGCTCCCTTGGGAGGTTTTTTGCCCAGTGTGCCGCTTTTGCGGACAACGCGCTTCAGGCGGAATGTTTCCCCGTCGGTGTAATGACCCTCGGCCACGCCGCTGTCGGTGGTCATCCCGGCGGCTCGGTGGCCGGTCGGCGGGAACTTCCTTGTGGCGCTGAACTCATCGGCCGGCTTGGCAAGATAGCGGCGTTTCCCGCTGGCAGCCTCGAACTCGCCGCGCCCCTCATCGACCCAGCCCTCGAGCAGTGACTTGTTTTTGCCGTCCCACCCGGCGCCAGGTAGTCCGCCTGGCAGGAGGATTGCCTGGAATTTACCTCCTCCGAGCGCGATCACCTGAGCGCCGAGCTTGTTGCCGGCGGAAGTTTTACCGACGTATTCGCCCTGGATTTTGAAATCGACTGGAAGCGTAGGGTCTGACGGATTGGTCCATAACCCATTAGCGGCCTGCGTGGAGACCAAGCCAATGGCCAGCGAGAAAAGGAGGATTGTAGCTTTCATGAAATTAAATGCCGACAACCTACCCGTTTGGCCAAGGGGAGGGAAGTCCTTTGCGTCACCTCCGGCTGCCTAGCGGCCGGGCGCGGAGGTTGCGGAATCGCACGACCCCGCCGGAGCCGTGATGCTGGATGCCGAATCGGCCCCGCAGGGAGCGACCATCCTCAAGGTCGGAAATCAGCCGGCCATTGATCCATGTTTGAATTCGCGGCCCGACGGCACGCACGCGGAATTTATTCCACTTGTCGTCGCGGAACAGCCCCTTGTTTTTTTGCCTCATCGCAGCGGTTTGCTTTGCGCCCTTCGGGAACAGCCAACCGCCCAGCCCGATGCCGTAAACACCGCCGTTTTTGCCGCCGGATTCGCGCTCGATCTCACACTGGTAGCCCTTGGGCTTTCCGGTTTCACCGAACAGCCGAAAACCCAGTCCGGAGTTGAAATGGTCTTCTTTTGCAGCGGCTTGCTCGGGGAGTTTCACTTCTACCTCAACCTCGAAGTCGGCCATCTGCACATCCGAAANGACCCAGACATTCACCGTGGAGAAGAGATGCAGTTCGCCGTTGACCGCTTCGAGTCGGTCCGCCTGGCCGCGCGGTGTCCAGCCCTTGGCCGACTGGCCGTCAAACAATGGCACCCAGTCGCCCTTGGCCTGGGCGGTGGCGGGGTGGTGGCCGGCGACGTTCATCGGGATGCGGTACAGACCGCCGCCGGCGGTGATGTAAAGCACGTTGGCGTCCGCGCCGGTGCCGAAGCAGCAGTTGGTCGGCAGTGTCGCGGTCGGGATACGGGCAAGTTCGCGGCCGGTGCCGGTGTACACCACGATGCCGAATCGGCGTGCTGAGCGCACGGCGGCGTATATGTTTCCCTGCACGTCAACCGTCATGCCGTCGATGCCGGCCTCGTCGCCGAAATCGACGAGTACTTTTTTCGGTCCGAGGCTGCCGTCGCTGCGGATCGCGAATGCGTTCAATGTCATGCGCCCGCCGGGAGCGTTGTTGTTCTCGGCGACGTAAAGTGTATTGCCGTCCGGAGACAGGGCGAGGCCGTTGGGCTTCTCGACTTGTTTCGCGCCGATGGCGAGTTGCACGGAGCCGTTCACCGGGTCGTACCGGTAAACGGCCATCTGGTCCTGCTCCTCTTTTTCGCCGCCGACATAGCGTGGGTCGCTGAAATAAATCTTCCCGTCCGGCAAGATCACGAGGTCGTTGGGTGAGAGATAGCGGCCGCCGTTGTATCGCCCGGTGAGCAGTTTCAGTTTTCCGTTGGGGAGGATTTCGCAAAGGGCCATGAGGCCGTTGTTTGCACCACAGCAAGCGATCAGCCGGCCGGCGCGGTCGAACATCAGCCCGTTGCTCTTGCCGGAGGAGGCACAGTGGACAGTCGTTTTGCCGGTCTTGGGATCGAATTTGTAAACCTTGCCGGAGGCGCCTTCGCCACTTGGGATGTCGCTGAAATAGACTGAGCCGTCGGCAGCGACGGCGACGCCCTCGGTGAATTCGCCTTCGTTCCAAAGTTCCTCAAGCCGCGAACTCGACGGCAGGATGGACGGGCTGCCGCTTGGCTTGGCCGGCTCGGCGCTGGCCCCGAGCGCGATGCCGGACAGGGCTAGCAGGAGGCTAACTGGAAAACGAGTTGGCATGCGGGAAAACTGACAGGCCAAGTGCGCGGAGGCAAACCCGCAGCCTGTGTCACTCTGGCGTGGGCGCCTGCCAGCGCTCGTCGAAAAAACCGGCGGCGGCGATGCAGGCGGGNTCGCCGGCGTTGTACGGCTGGCGCATGTCGACCAGCGCCCAGTCGGGCAGCTTGGGGGTCTGGGTGGCGTTGCTCATGTGCCCGAACCGGCTAAAGGTGAAGCCGGAGTTGAGCACGACGTACCGACGCGGGTTGAGCGGGTTCGGAAAAATCAAAACCGGCGCGTGTGTCGCCGGGTCGGCTTTCGCTTGGCCAAGCTGCAATGTTGTTTCGTTCCACTTGACCGGCAACGAGTCGATGACACGGGCGATGACCGAGTTGCTTTGCGGGTCGCCCCACAGGATGAGGTTGCAGTCGGCTATGTCGGTGGCGGCCAGGTCGTTGTCGTCCTTGACGAGCGGCTTGGCGCGGAACTGCAGTTCCCAGTCGTACAGCGCCTGGCCAAGCTGCGCCGCCGTCCACTTGGCCGCCAGCGGACTCCGCGCCTGGCCGGTCGGGCGCACCATCAGGAACCGACCCATGAAGGCGTCGTCAATCGGCCCCTGCAGGCCGGGGCGCTTGGCCAAGCCGACGAATTCAAACNGGCCGATGGCCCGCCACCGGCCAAGCGCCTTGACGAAGCGCGACTCCCACGAGCGGTCGGTGCGGACGCGTGCCCCGGACAGTTTGTCTCCGTCAATGACGACGACGGGGTTGCCGGCGGGCAGCAGCGGGCAAAGCCCGGACGGCATCGACAAAATCAGGCGCGAGACGTTTTCGGTGGTCACTTCGACGCGTTCGTTGCTCGCCAAGCGCGCCTCGACGCGGGCCGGTTGCCAATGCGCTTCGAGGCCGTCGACCTGAACCCAGGCCTGCCGGTTGTAGCGCAGCGTTTGGGTGAGGAGCCGCACCCTGGCCGGCACCGGGTTGCGGCCGTTTGAAGCGGCGGCGTTGACGCGCTCGTCGATTTCCGCCTTGGCGGCGGCGTGATATTTGTGGCCGGTGTCCGGGCCGATGACGTGGTGGAGGGCCAAGCCCTCGGCGGCGAGGTGGCGGGCCATGATGTCCGCGGCCTGCCGCTGTTTGTCCAGTTCGCCGCTGTAGGCGACGGTGACGGTGTTGAACAGGTTGCCGNCATATTTTGTGGCGTCGTACAGCCCCCAGAGCGCCTGCTCGTAGTCGGGGGGCATCGCATTTTTTCGGGCCAGCCCGAGGTATTCGAGCGACTCGGCGAAACCGGCGCCCGGCGCGACCGCCACCCAGTCGCCCGCGAGGTGGGCGCCCAAGTGCCAGCAACCGCCGCCGCCCATCGAGAAGCCGCGGATGCTTACGCGGTTGTCGTCGATCGGGTAGTGCGTTTTCGCGTGGGCAAGCGCCTCGAGCACGTCAACTTCGCCGGCGAACTTGAACGCGTTGCAGAAGCGGCCGTACGGGTGGAGGACGATTGTGTCGGGCGGGGTGAACTGCCCGGCACTTGTGCGGCGCTGCTCCATGAACTTGAGTTCGCTCAGTTTGTTGTCGCGGCCATGCAGCCAGACGTCGAGGCGCCGTTTGCGCCACGGGTCGGTGGAAAACGATTCGGGGATGACCAGTCCGTACGGCTGCACCGAGTCGTCGAGCCGGGAGCGGTAGCCGCGTACGACGAGGCCGGTGGCGCGCGACCACGGGATTTTGCCGTTGGCCAGTTGCGCGGCACGTTCGCTACCGGCGACGAGCAAATCCTCGGCGGTTTTGAGTTCGCTTGGCCTGAAAAAGGTTTGGTGCTTCAGCGCCCAGTCAACGGCCTTGTGATAGACCTGCACGTCGGGCAGATGGCGCAGCAATGGCGGTGTGTCGGCGTGTTGCCGGGCAAGGGCGTCGATCGCTTGGCCAAGCGCGTCGGTTTGTTCGCGAAGTTGGTCGTGGGCGTCGCTTGGCAGTTCGATGCCGATGGCCGGTACGCGGGGCGTCTTGACGACGAGCAGCTTGGCTGGTTCGACCGCTTGGCCAAGCGCGCCGGCGGCGGAGAAGCCAAGCGCGAGAATGATCCGCCGGAGTGGCACGCAGCGGAGTGTGGCGGCAAAGCCGCCTGGATGCAACCGGCAGCCGGCCGGGGCGTCAGTTGAGGATGCGGCTGCCCTCGGAGA
Source organism: Verrucomicrobiales bacterium (assembly GCA_002686755.1). GTDB lineage: Bacteria > Verrucomicrobiota > Verrucomicrobiia > Limisphaerales > UBA1096 > UBA1096. The sequence goes on along the minus strand of NYYJ01000049.1, from coordinate 1,458 downwards.
GGAAGATCCCCTTGAAATTCATCTCGAGTGCCTGGGCGTTGGTGGCCTTCTCGAGGGCTTCCTCCTTGGTGATAATGTCGTCCTTGACGAGTTGGAACAGCGACTGGTTGAAGTTCTGCATGCCTTCATCCGTGCCGGTCTCAATGGCGGCGTGGAGTTTCTCGAGGCGGTTTTCGTTGATCAGCTTGGAGACGGTCGAGGTGTTGATCATGATCTCGATGGCCGGGATGACGCCGCCATCCTTACGCACGGTCATGCGCTGGACGATGATCGCCTTGAGCGTGCCGAGCATCTGCTTGCGAACCGACTCGCGCTCCTCGGCGGGGAAGAAGTCGAGCACGCGCGAGATGGACTGCGGGGCGTCGATCGTGTGCAGGGTGGACAGGACAAGGTGCCCGGTGTCGGCTGCGCTCATCGCGGCGCGGAAACTGGTGGCGTCGCGCATTTCCCCGACCATGATCACGTCGGGATCCTGACGCATGATGTGCTTGAGGCTGTGTCCGTACGACGGCGTGTCAAGGCCGACTTCGCGCTGCTCAATGATGCACTGGTTGTCCTCAAAGACGTACTCGACCGGATCCTCCAGCGTGATGATGTGCCGCTTTTGGGTGCTGTTGATGTGATCAATCATCCCGGCGAGGGTGGTGGACTTGCCGCAGCCGGTGGTGCCGGCCACAAGCACGATGCCGCGGTGCTCCTCGGCGATCGACTTGATAACCTCCGGCAGGCCGAGGTTTTCGATCTTCGGTACCTCGGCGACGACGTAGCGCATGGCGAGGCACCATTTGCCGAGGTGCTGAAAACAGTTCGTCCGAAACCGGCCGATGCCGGGCACGTGGTAGGAAAAGTCTATTTCACGGTCCTCATCCAGGCGCGGCTTGAAATGTTCGGGGACGATGTTATCGATGATATTCTGCAGCCATTCTTCCTTCGGTTGCTGGGCCATCTCGGTCTCCACCAACTGGCTGCTGATGCGGTACACCACCGGCGCGTCCGCCTTGATGTGGACATCGGATGCCCCGCCCTCGACGGCGGTGTTCAGGATTTTGTGAAACAGTTCCATTTCAACAGAGCCGGGGAGACAAGCAGGAATGCGCCGCCCCGGCAAGCGCCAAAACAGCACTTGGCCAAGCGCAGGCTCACCACTCGATGACGGCCGCGCCCCAGGTCAGCCCGGCGCCGAAAACCAGGAGCAAAATCAGGTCGCCCCGCTGCACATCGCCCTGCTGAACCGCCTCGTCGAGCGCGATGGCCACCGAGGCGGCCGAGGTATTGCCGTAACGCTCCAGATTGCTGAATAACTGTTCCTCTGTGGCTCCGAGTCGGTCTCCCACGGCCTTGAGGATGCGCATGTTGGCCTGATGCGGGATGATGCACTTGATGCGATCGATCCCGATTTCGCAACGGGCCATGGCCTCCCGGCCGGCGGTGGTCATCGCGGTGACGGCGTTCTTGAAC
>NYYJ01000048.1 GCA_002686755.1 Verrucomicrobiales bacterium | reverse complement strand
CCATAAGCAGAGCAAGCGAGACCTTCCACGGTGATTCCTGCGTTGTTCCGGCTACAGGCATAGGATCGGAAGTCTCAACCATTCTGCGACCCCTACAAGAAACATGTACACGGGGTCTGCTTGGGTGATCCACACAGCCGCGGGATTCGCGGCAATGCACAGAGAGCCCTGCCTCCATGAAGGTTCTTGTTACCGGATCGAACGGGAGAATCGGCGCGAACCTTGTGAAGCGTCTGCTGAATGCGGGCCATTCAGTCCGGGGATTCGTGTATCCCGGAGACGCGAGTCGGGCGCACAAACTGGACGGCTTCGACAACGTGGACTTGGTCGAAGGGGATTTGCGGGATTATGACGCGGTCGAAAGAGCGGTGACCGGCGTGGATGCCGTGTACCACCTGGCGGCGGCCTTCGGAGGGCCCTACAGCAACATCGAGTACCTGCAGGTCAACGGGCTAGGCACGTTGCATCTTCTCGAGGCGATTCGGGAGAAGGCGCCGGAGCTTCATCGGCTCGTCTACGCCAGCACGGAGGCGATCTACTGGGACCTGCGGGCAAGGGGACGACTCTTCGAGCAACCCGTCTCGGAGGACATGGTTAGCGAGACCCACGCGATGCCGTACTTCCTGACCAAGTGGATCGGCGAAGAACTGTGCATGAACTACTGTGCCCAATACGGCGTCCCCAGCGTCGCGTGTCGATTCGCCACGGTGCTCGAACCAAGTGAATTCCTCACCGAGGACGGAGTGCCCCGATTTTGTGCGCTCCACAACGCCATGGAGAGATTCCGCAGCATTTCCTCTCCGACGGAATCCGAGCGCGAGACGTTGGCAGAGCTGGAAGCAGCGTGGGAGAACGGCGCGCGACTCTTGATAAGCCGTTGTCCCGACGGGAGATCCTACAAGCAGGAGTGGTGTGATGTGCGGGACATCGCCAAAGGCCTTGCCCTCGCTCTCGACGCGGATGCCGCGGTCGGCGAAGCCTTTACCCTCGGCGGGCTGCTGACCATCTGGGAAGCGGTAGTGCCCGAACTCGCGGAACGGCTCGATACCGGCTACGCTGAAGCGCGTATGCCGAACCCGAACTTCTTCGAGTTCGACCACAGCAAGGCCCGCGAGCTGTTGGGATACGAACCAGACCATGATATCTGGAGTACCCTGGACACCGCGCAGGCAATGCGCGAGGGCCGGAACACGGATGTGATCCCCACCGGGGAGCGGTATGGAACGGCATGATGGAGACACTGCGACGAAGTCCGAAGTGGCGTCCGGACACAGCGTGCATGTGCGAAAGGCCCCGCCGGTCATAGAGGGCTGTCCCGCGCCGCGCGGACATGCATTCAGAGGAGATTCCAGAGGTGAGTGAAGAACCCCGGACACAGCCCGGGGCTTCTAAAGGCGCGCTCAGAACAGATCCAACTGCGAGGGATTCCGCTCCTCATGCTGGTGGTAGCGAATGTACTGGCGGATGACGTCTTCGGTCACCTCGTCACCGACGGTTCGAGCGAAATAGCCGACCTCCCAGAAGCTGCCGCGCCATAGGTTGAGTTCCTCTTTCACCTCGGGATACTCCCCGAACAGCACGGAAGCGGAGACGCTCTTCAACAGACCCACGACGTGGGAGATCGAGTGCTTCGGCGGGAAGGAGAGGAAGAGATGGACGTGATCCGCGGCAACCTCCATCGCGTCGATCTCCATGCCATGGTTCGCGGCGATTTCCTCGAACAGCTGACCGATCCGCTCGCGGATGTCCTCTCGCTCAATCCACCGTCGATACTTCGGTGCCCAGACCAGGTGGTATTTCGCGTCGTAGACCGCGTGGGCCGTGCGTTTGACTGCCATGGTGGCAGTGTACTACCCGCGCAGACGCCTTTCCTCCCCGGACACAGCCCGGGGCTTCCAGGCGCGGACCAGTGATGGAACGGGTTTGCCCACACCTGCCCGGGTTCCCATACAACCCGCGGGACATGCGGTTTTTCGGCGACCCGTTCGACTACGTGGTGATGCCAGGCTACTCAGACGGCGAGATCCAGGAGATCGTCATCCTGGAGATCAAGACCGGNAAGGGGAGCCTGAATACAAGGCAGCGACAGCTCCGCGACCGGATCGCCGAGGGCAACGTCCGGTGGGAGGTCTGCCACCTTGACGCAGATGGCTCAATACATCCCGCTGGTGGGGGTTGAGGCCGTTGAGGCGGCCATCTTCATCTTGGACGGTGTGTCCGCGGAGGAACTCTCCGGTCCGAAGCTGAGTCACTATCCCGCCGCGTCCACCGTGTTCAAGATCCACCTCCGGGACGGCGACCTGGTCCACATCCTGACGGCGCATCCCCAGTACATCGCCCACAGTTGCGACGACCCGCAGGTCACACGGATCTGGCTCACCGGTTACCAGTCCGACGACGCCGCGAAGTGCCTCTCCGTAATTGACTCGTACCCGAAGCTCGCCGCCACGTGTCACGACTGGCCCGCGGAATGAGGAGTAGCCCATGGCTACCGGAACCGTCCAGACGTTCCTAGACGGGATGACTTTCACCACCGTCGAGGGAGAGACCGTACGCCTGAACGGCATCGACGTCCCGGTGGGCGCCGCTCCGGGCAGGAACGCGGCCAAGGCGGAGCTCGAGGAGCTCATCCCCGCCGGAACGGTTCTCACGCTGATCACCGACACGACGACCACCGTCCCGAACAGCTCCACGAAGCTGTACTGGGCGTTCGACGGGTCCGTGAACCTCTCGGTGCAGATGTGCGTCCTCGGATACGCCCGATTCGCCGGACGGGAGCAGAGCAAGGTCGCCACCGCGGGCGTATCGACGATCGACTACTTCGCGAACAACACGTACATCGCGGCGGTGAGGGCCGCTTCCGACGCCGCGGAGATCGCCCTCACCGGACTGTGGAACACGCACTGGAAGGCCGCCTTCGAGATCCTGGCGAGCTCACCGGGTGACGGGGCGACCGAGGTCCCGATCGACACCGTCATCACAATCACCATGACCCAATCGATCAGCCAGGCGTCCCTCTACAGCCCGGACGACGCGACCGCGGAAGCCGACGGCAGGTCGTGGATCGTGCGGATGTACAACGCCTCGATGGAGGAGGTCACCTGCCAGGTCACCGCCCTGGCGAACGTCCTGACTGTGACCCCCTCGGTTCCCCTGACCAACGACGTCCAGCACGTCGTCAAGATCACCGGGGCGGACCTGTCTCCATACGCGGTGCAGAACCGTCTGGGCGACAACCTCGCCGTCACGCAGAACGTCTTCTTCACGACCGGGTCGAAGATCACCGTCGACATCACCGAGGACGAGGCCGCGGCCAAGGGGTCGACGATCTACCGCCCCACGCCGTACGTGCAGCGTCCCCTCGAGGTGAACGCGACCGACCCCGAGCAGCACGCGACCCACCAGGCGACCTTTCCGACGATCACCGTCCAGTTCACCGAGACGCTGGACCTCGCCGGCACGTACGCGTACGCCGCGGCCGGGACCGTCGTCGAGGGGTTCAAGCACGGCGTGTTCGACGAAACCCGCGTGGCTCAGGCGATCGACCAGACGGTCACCGACGACAACCTCGTCGTCACCATCTCCGGCACGCCCGCGAACAACACCCGATACGTGGTCAGGATCGGCCGCGACATTCAGTCGGACGCCGGGGCGAGGATGGAGAGCGACTACGAGTTCAAGTTCACCGGGCCCTACGACCCGCTGTGGATCCAGGCGGAGCAGGTCCGGTTCGAGTTGGGCGACCTGGCGGAGGGCGTCCCCGCGGACCTGATCCACACGCTCATCCACCGCAACTGCCTCGACCTGGTGAACCGCTTCTCGCTCACGACCTCCTCGGCTCAGTGGTTCCACAAGGACTACGTGGCGCTGAAGACGCAGAGAGACCTGCTCGAGACGCTCATCATGTCGCTGGACGCGGGGCTCTCCGTGCAGATGGGCGTGGGCTTCTCCGAGCGTCGTAGCGACCGCTTGCCCGAGGCGATCGCCGCGAGGCTGAAGCGGATCCAGCGTGAGATCCACGCGATCGTCAACACGCACTTCTTCGACACGCACGCCGCCCTCGCCAGGTCGATGATCGTCGCGAACTCCCTCCTGGACGGTGGCTTCGATCAGCTCTCCATGAACCGCTTCTACCCCAAGCCGGACGCCCTCAGCGCCCGCATCGGTGGACAGCGTATGCCGACCGGACGTGCAGGTGGAGGCTCCGGGGGCTCCGTGCTCCGAGAACGCGGCTGGCTGAACATGGTGATGCGTACGTATATGACCGTCACGCCGGCGTAGGAACCTCGGCTTTGGCCTTCGGCTTGAGCCTCCGGCTCTATTCTCCCGCTTGAGAGACCCGCTTAGTCTCCGGCTTTAGCTACCGCTTTCCCTTCGGGGTGCGACACATGCTGACTCCCGTGGTGAAGACGTCTCGCTACGACCGGATAGCCCGGTCCTTCGAAGCCCGAGTTGAACAGACCGGCACGCCGGTGGTTCTGCGGAGAGTCGCCCGGTCGAAGACGTGCCACTGTGTGGGGCGGACGACCAGACAGGCCGACCCGGACTGCGTCTTCTGCATGGGTCTGGGCCACCCGTTCGACGAGCAGGTCGTTCGTGTCGTGGTCCAGCGAAGCTCCCACACCCAGGCGACCTCGACCATGTCCGAGCGATCCGACGTCGGGCCGGTCTTCTCGCCGTTCTCGAAGTTCCTGCTCGCCGGGCGGGAGATACCGAAGATCGAGGACGCGATCGTCGAGTTGGACTTCACCGACGGTCAGCTCTACCACCGCGTCATGAACGAGTTCCAGGCGTACGGTCGCAGCCAGGTCCTGGAGGGGATCTTCGCCGACACCGCGGGATCCCGTGCGGCGCTCCTCTACGGTCCCGTGTGGGACGTGCAGATGGTGACTCCCGTGCAGTTCGACGGGAGAACCATCTACTGGGAGTTGTTCACGAAGCAGCTCAGGCGGTCGTAGAACGGCATCGTACTTCACTCAGCGTCAAGCAGCTCGACTCCATGGTACGGGCAGTAGACGTAATCCGATGGGAGACGCTCCAGCTGTGAGCCGCGGTGATCTCGGCGGCACACCTTCCGTGGCCCATAGCGCCCTCCGATCACGATTACGGTGCCCTTCATCACCGAGACGCTGAAAGACTCGAGGTCCCGCTGAACCGCATCCGTGGTTCGGACGACGAAGCTGGTATGTTCGTAGCCCCTACCATCGATAAAGGAGCCGTGCTGTACGATTTCAGTGCGGCCTGAACGCAGGGTCACGAGCATCTCCCCACGGAACCCGCGGATCTGAGCGATCTTTTCTATTGGTATCACAACGTCGCCTGTGGAGTCCCGGACGGCACTCAGGTCGGCAGATTCGAAATAGGTGATCTCGTCCGGATGGTCCATGTCGATGATGGCCCCACCCCGACCACCTACCTCGACTTCTCTGACCTGCGGCCACACGACGATGGCACAGAGCAACGCCCAGACCGCGATGAGCTTGACGGCGAGATCACTCCAGCGTCTCACTTGGTTCTCCTTCCAATCTTGGTTTGGGGAAGATTAACCGTTCTGGGGGTCATCTGCCAGGGCATGCACGTGCTGAAGGATTCACCAGACCACGGACTGGGGACGACGGATGTTCGACATAAGCACGCTCCGGGTGTATCCGGGACACGAGATGTGTCACGTGAAGTTGGACCCGCTGGCCACGGCGGAGGATAACCGCCGATTGCGGGTCACCCTGGACTCCGTCTACCCGAGCTCGGAGGCGGCCGACGAGATCCAGGATGGCACGTACGTCCGCGTGCTGGGCCTTCAGAACGACGTCACCTACCGCGTGTGGGTGATTCACGAGGGCGAGAGCTGGGAGGACTTCCCGGACAACTACAAGACCGTGAAGCCCTCCGAGCGGTTCATCGCCCCTGCGAGGACGGAAGCCCCCGCCAGGGACGTGTCCAGCTTCTTCACGGTGTTCTTCAACATCCTCACGAGCAACTACCCGAGCGTCATCACTGCCCCTCACGGGAGCTTCGTCCATTTCGGCGAACTGGCAACCAGGGCCGAACAGCTGACGCCCCTCAACATCGAGCGGCTTCGCGTGCTGGAGGCCACGCTGTTCGCGGGATCTCTCACCGACGACGAGAAGACCGAGTACGAGACGCTCAAGGGGAAGATAACCACCGGGAACGCCCCGGTGATCACATACCGGGTCCTCGCTCGACAGCACGCGTCCACCGGCGCCGTGCCGTTTTCAGGGACGATGGAGCTGGCCCCGAAACGGATGGAGTACATCGAGGCGAAGACCGAGGAGTTCGGGGTCGACCTGATCTGGTCGTACGACAACATGGTCGAGGTGCAAGTTCACTCCCGTGATCTGATCGAAGCGGACCGGCTCTGCCTCCTGATCGAGTACCTCGTTGACGACTACCGGGACTCCTTCCTCCGCAACGGCGTTCCGTACGTATATTTTGATAGCAGGGAAGCGGACGAGTTTGTCCAGGACGGCCACATCGAGCGTCACGTCCGAACGGTCCGGATCTACGCGAAAACGCAGAGGGTTCACCGCCACGCGTTCCCGCTCATACAGGACATCGAAACAGACATGGCCCTGGCGACACGAAGCATGGACGCCAGCGTGCTCATACGGGATCGGGACTTCGATTGACCCACCGTGCAACTCGCAGGTGGCTCAGGTCTTGCCTAACGGTCTCCGACTCCCCATACCTCGTAGGGGGCGCCGAAATGCCCAGTAATGAACTGCGACCGGGGGTGCAGAGCATCCTCTCCGACGGGAACTTGACTGTCCCGCAGGCGACCGAAGCGGGGAACTC
>NYYJ01000047.1 GCA_002686755.1 Verrucomicrobiales bacterium | reverse complement strand
TCATCACCACCTGGTAGCTGCCCTCGTTGGCCTTGCTCGCGTTGGCCACGGTCAGAACCGGGCCGCTGGCTCCATCAATCACCTGGCTGTTGAAGCGCCATTCATACTCGATCGGCTGGCTTCCCGAAACCTCGACACGGAATTCGGCCGCCTCGCCTGAGATGGCGCGGGCCGCCGTTGGCTTGGTTACCCATGCGAGCGGCGCGTAAACGTCCACCTTGGCCATGTCGCTGGTCACGAAGCCAGCCTCGTTCTTCGCGGTGGCATGATAGTTGCCGGTTTCGGCGACCTGCACCGACTCGACCACGAGTGTCTCGGAGACCTCACCCTCGAGGGCATCACCATCCTTGAACCATTGATACTCAATGACAGGCGAGCCGCTGGCACCGATACGGAGCTCGAGCCGGTCTCCGACGACCAACTCACGTGCCCCCGGTTGGGCGGTGATCTCAATCGGCAGGATTAGGGAGAGCTTGGCCTCCCGGCTTGCCACGGTGCCGGCTGGGTTTTTCACGACGACCTGATAGCTGCCCTCGGCGACCGGTTGCACGTTAGAGAGAGTCAGGGTCGCCCCGGTTTCACCGGGCATGGCCTGGTTGTTGAACCGCCACTGATAGGTCAGCGGCGCACTACCGGTAGCCTCAACGGTGAACACCGCAGTCGTCCCTTGAATCCGCCGCGTGGGATCTGGCTGCTGCACGATGGTGATGGGATCGTAAACCGTGACAAGAGCTTCCTCACTCACGACTTCGCCGCCTTCATTCGAGACGGTGACGTGGTACACCCCGGAGTCGGCCAACTGCACATTGGCGATCTCCAGTTTCGTACCATTCGCTCCCTTTATTTCCGTACTGTCCCGGAACCATCGATAGACAAACGGCTGGGTGCCGCTGGCCGCGACCTCCAGGGTCAACTCCTCGCCCCGGATCTTCACCNCACCTTCAGGCTGGGCGAGAATCTGGACNGGCTGAACNACGGCCAACCTNGCCTCNTCGCTGACCACACTNCCGGCCGGGTTGTTGATCACGACCTGGTAACTGCCCTCGTTCTCNCTGCCGACATTGGANACNGTCAACCCGGGCNANGTGGCNCCCGNGATGGGGCTNTTGTTGAACAACCACTGGTACGTCAATGGCTCGCTGCCCGACGCCTCCACCTGGAGCAGGGCCGTTTCCCCGCTGATCGCCCGTGCCGGCTGCGGCTGCTGGCTGATGACGATCGGCTGATAGATCACCACCTGCGCCTCCTCGCTGGCGGCCTCGCCGGCGGTGTTCCTGACCACCACGCTGTAGATGCCGGAATCGTCCGGAACCGTGCTGTTGATCTTCAGGAGCGGCTCGTCGCTCACCAGCAACTGTTCGCCATCCTTTTGCCAATGATACGAAAGCGGCTCACTGCCCCCCGCGGCTACGCGAAGGATGAGTTGGTCCCCCTTGTTCCCGGTGTACGGCGCGGGCTGGGCCAGGATGACAGGCGGCAGAACGACCTTCAATTTGGCGCTTGCGCTTCGGACGGAACCCACCGAGTTGGTGACGTCCACCTCGTAGACGCCGCGATGATAATCCTCAATCGACAGGATTCGCAGTTGCGGCCCGTCATCCCCGTCCACGGCCTCGCCGTTGTGATACCACTGGTATGTGAACGGGCCGGTGCCGGTCGCGACCACCTTCAGGACCGCCACCGCGCCCTCGTTGGCCCGGGTGTCCTTCGGCTGGGTGACGATGGTGACCGGCTCCAGCACCTCCACCTCGAACACGGAGCCGCGGACGCTTCCGACGGCGTTGACCACCTCGACCTGATACAGACCCGCGTCGCCTGGCGTAATGTTCTCGATCAACAGATCCGAGCCTCCACTTTGGAAGAGCGCACCCTGACGGTACCAGTTGTAGGTCAACGGCTCGGTACCGCTCGCGCTGGCCTGGAGTTTCAGCGCGCTGCCCGCGAGGATCGCCTGATCCTCCACCTGCCGGGTCAGCTTGGGCATCACGCTGACGTTGAGCTTGGCCTCGCGGCTGCGCACGCGGCCGGCCTCATTCTTCACCTCGACCTGATACAGGCCGCGGTCACTCTCCGTTACGATTCCGATCTCGAACACCGGCCCGTCGGCATTCTCAATCGGGCTGCCGCCGTAGTACCATTGGTACCCAAGCGGACCGGTGCCGTCGGCCTCGACGGTGAACCGCGCGATCGAACCCTCGCTCACGACCAGGTCCTCCACGTCCTGCGTGATCTGCACCGGCAACACCACCACCAACGAGGCGGCAGCGCTTTCAACCGTGCCGCCCCGGTTGGTGACCAGCACGGCGTAGTCGGCCTGGTCCGAAATCGTAATACCCTCCAGTTGCAGCTCTGTTCCGGTCTCGCCCTCCAGCGCAATCCCGTCCTTGAGCCACTGGTAGGTCAGGGGTTTGCTGCCACCGGCGATCACGCTGAACTGGACCGGCTGCCCCTGCACCACGCGTTGCCCGACGGGCGCCTGCACAATCTCCGGCAGTGCCACGACGTCGAGGGCCGCCTCACCGCTTCGAATCGTCCCGACCGGGTTGGTGATTTCCACCCAGTAGCGGCCGGCGTTGGCCAGGCTCAGGTTTTCCAGCTTGAGTACCGCGCCGTCGGCCTCTTCAAGCAATGCCCCGTCGTGGAACCACCGGTAGCCGGTCGGGGTGGTGCCGCCCACCTCCACTCCCAGCTTGGCACTTCCCCCGACCAACGCCATGGCATCCTCCAGGTCCGACACCAGTTCCAGCGGCAGGTTAACGGTCAACAGGGCCGAGTCACCCTCCGACTCGCCAGCCTCGTTGCGGACACGGAGATTGTAAAAGCCGGCGCTCTCGCGGGTGACCCCCGTTAATGTCAGGTCCGGCTCCAATGCCCCCTCGATGGGTGCCCCGTTGAAATACCACTGGAAGAACAACGGCTTCGACCCGGAGACGGCAACCTTGAACACCGCCTCGCCTCCCTCGTTGACGGACTGCGCGAGCGGCTGCCGTGTGAACTTCGGCCCCTGGTTGACGTTGAGGAAGGCCTCGCTGCGCACGGCGTTGATCTGGTTCGACACCTCCACGGCGTACAAGCCCTTTTGAAGTTGGCGGATGCTGTTCAAAACCAGCTCCTCNCCCTTCTCGTCCGGCAGTTCGTTGTCGTCGAAAAACCACCGGTACGTGAACGGGCGCGCGCCCTCCGCCTCGACGCTCAGAACGACATCCGTGCCAACGCGCACGGTGCGATCCTTCAGGCCGGTGACGATCTCCACCGGCAGATTCAGCGACAGGCGTGCCGGCTCGCTCACGAACTCCCCGCCGGCGTTGGCCAAGCGCACGTGGTACAGGCCGGCGTCCGGTCGCTGGACGGACGGCAGGTCGAGCACCCTCGCGTCTTCCCCATCAATCAGTTCGCCGTCCTTGTACCACTCCACCGCGATCGGCTCGGTGCCGGTGGCGATCAGGATGAACTTGTGCGGGTCGCCCAGGTTAATCGTCGCAGAGTTCAGCCCGTCCTCGAGCACCGGTGGCTCGAGCACGTTCAACAAGGCGACCTTGCTTCGCGTCTCGCCGAGGTTGTTGGCCACCTGCACCTCGTAGTTCCCGGCCTCCTCCACGGAAATCGACTCCAGCTTAAGTACCGGGTTGGTCGCGCCTGTGATCGCCTCCCCGTTTCGGTACCACTGGTACACTATCGGCTTGAGGCCCACCGCCGACACGCTCAACTGGCCCTCCCCGCCGACCACCACGGCGAAGCCCTCCGGCTCCACGAGGATGCTCGGCGCGTCGTTCTCCGGCGCGCGCGGCAGCACGGTGATCTCCACCTCGCGGTCCGCCGGCAGATAGTTTGACTCATCCTCCGGCGTGAACTGAACCTTGAGCGTAAAGACGCTGAAAATCTCGCCCTCGCGCACCTCGAACACCGTCCCGGCCGCGGGGTCGTACGCGAACTGGCCCGGCACGTCCGCCGTGGCGTTGAGCTGCACCCCGCTCAGCGCCGTGCCGGCGTCGATGTCGCCCGGGTTGAACCACGATACCTGCGGCTTGGCCAAGGCGACATCGATCGTCACGCGGGCCTCGACGACGTTGTACTCGGTCGTGTCCTCCGGCGTGAACTTGGCCTTGAGCGATTGGCCGTTGCCGGCCTTGAGCACGGTGCCCAGCGCCGGCTTGTACTCGAACACGCCCGGCACGTCCGCCGCCGCGCTCAACTGCACTTGGCCAAGCGCGGTGCCGTAGACGATCCCGTCCGGCTTGGCCCACTTCAGCGCCGGGTCGTCCGGCACGCCGGCCACCTCGATCGTCACGGCCACNGTNCGNTCCGCTTGGCCAAGCGCATCGGCNACCAATACGGGGAACGCCTCCAGCGCCCCGTGCGCATCGGCCGGCGGCAGCCAGCTCACCGACTCGCCCGGCGCGAGCGCCGCCTTGGCCAACGGCTCGCCCTCGGCGTCGAGCAGCGTGCCACTGGTCGGCTCCCCGATCAGGAAGGTCAGGGGGTCACCGTCAGCGTCGAAGGCATCCGAGGCTTCCAGCAACGCGCCGTGGCTGACGGTAAAGGCTTCGTCCTCAACGGCACCGGTCAGGGGATTCACCACCGTGATCTGCGGGGCATCCTCCGCCGGCTCGACCGTGATGCTCACCTTGGCCGAGGCCGACTCGAGCTCGCCGTCGCTCACGGCGAACGTGAAACTGTCCTGCCCGTTGAAATCCTTGACGGGCACGTAGCTCAAGTCACTGCCGGAACCGGCGAGCTGTCCGTTCTGCGGTGGGTCGACCACCCGGTACGTCAGCGCCGCGCCCTCGATGTCCGTCCCGGCGAGTTGAATCTTCACCTGACCATCCTCCGTGGCCACCACCGCAGTCTCAAGTGCGACCGGCGGGGCGTTGACCTCCTCGACCTCGATCAAGATCTCTCTGATGGTCTCCAGTTTGCCATCCGACACGACCACGTCGAAACGGTACACGCCCGGCCCCTGCTCCTCGGCCGGTGTCCACTCGATGGTGGACGGCACCGTTTCGGAGAAGCTCACGCCGTCCGGCGCGCCTTGAAGGAAGTAGGTCAACACGCTGTCAGCTCGACCGTTGTCGTTGGCCGACACGGCGAGTTGCAGCGGTTTGCCCTCGAGCACCTGTAGCGGCTCGATGCGCTTGACGGTCGGTGGGGTCGTGTCCAGCACGACCACTCGACGGGCAACGGAGCTGCCGGCGTTGCCCCGGCTGTCCTGTGCCTCGTAACGGACGACGTACGAACCGGTCACGCTGGCATTGACCTCGCCGCTAGTCTTCACCACGGCAGTCAGGTCGCCCTCCACGAGGTCGGACGCCGTGGCTCCCGGTTCCTCATAGCTGCCGCCCGCCTCGACCTGCACCGTCGCCTCGCCGCGCAGGGTAATAACCGGGCCTTCCGTGTCCACGACCCGGACGACCCGGGTCACGGTCTCGGCCTTGTTGCCGACGCGATCCTCGACCAGGTACTTGATGGAGTAGTCGCCGGGTACCTTGGCGTTCACCGTGCTGTCGGTGATTAACCGGGTTGCCAGGTCGCCGTCGAGGTTGTCCGTGGCCTTCACGCCCGGGTCGGTGAATTCATAACCGGCCTGCGTCTCCAGTTCCGCGTCGCCGATCAACTCGATCACCGGCGGGACATGATCCTCGATGATGACTATGCGGACGACCTGCAGCGCCGGGTTGCCCTGCGTGTCCTCGACGTCGTACGTCACTTGGTAGGTGTCCGCCCGGTAAACGTCCACCGGATTGGAAACAACGATGCTGCCGGTCAGGTCGCCGTCCACCCGATCCTCGGCCGTGGCGCCGGGATCGGCGTACTCCACGCCGCCCTCCATCACGATGGTGGATTCGCCGACGAGGCGGATGATCGGCGAGCCGGTGTCACCAACCATGACAATCCGGTTCGCCTCGATCGCCGCGTTCCCCGCCGTGTCGGACACGTTGTAAAGGACGATGTATTGGCCCTTCTTTTGCACGTCAATGCCGTGCTCCACCTGCACTTTGCCAGCCAAGTCGCCATCGAGTGAGTCCGACACCTCGTATCCGGGATCGACGAATGCCTCGCCCACCTCGAGCACCACCGTCAACTCGCCCTTAAGGCTGAGCACCGGCGGGATTGTGTCCTCCACAGTGACTGTGCGATAGGCCGGTTCCGAGACGTTGCCGTCACGGTCGACCGCGTTGAAGGTGACCCGGTATTCGCCCGGCACCATCACGTCGACAGGGTTGTCCACGACCAGCAGATCCGCCACGTCGCCGTCCAGCCGGTCGATCGCGGTGGCGCCCGCATCGACGTACGGCATGCCGGCCTCCACGACCACCTTGGCCCTACCGATGAGCTGGATCACCGGCGGGATCTTGTCGCCCTGCACCTCGACGGTCCGCCGCTGACCCGCCGCCTCGTTGCCGACCTTGTCCTTGACGGTGTAAATCAGCTCGTAGATGCCAACCTGACTGGTGTCCACCTTGCCAAGCACGTCCACGTTTGAGCTCAAGTCGCCGTCCACGAGATCGATTGCCTCGTAGCCCGGCTCGTTGAACACCTGGCCCTTGGTGATCTGGTAATCGGTGCTGCCCAGCAGCTTGAGCACCGGTGGCACGGTGTCGCGCACCACGACGATGCGCACCGCCTCAGTCCGGTTGCCGGAGCTGTCGGCCACCGCGTAGGTCAACGTGTACTCCCCGTATTTCTCCGTGTCCACAAAACCGGCCACGGTGATTTTCGCTGAGAGATCACCGTCGAGCCCATCCACCGCCGTGGCACCGGGATCGACGAACGCGTCGCCGGCCTCCATCGCCAGTTCCGCCCCGCCCGTCAGAGCGATCAGCGGGCCGGTGGTGTCCCGCACGTCGACACTTCGCGTTACAGTGTCAGCCCGGTTCCCACTGTGGTCGCTGGCGGTGTAGGTGACGATGTATTCGCCCAGCCGATCCGCATCGACCGGGTTGCTGACGTTCAGTCGCGGCGTGATGTCGCCGACCGCCGGATCGTTCACCGTTGCGCCAGCATCGATGTACTGGGTTCCGGCCTCGACCTGCACCGAGCTTTCGCCGATGAGCTGGATCGTGGGGGCGGTGGTGTCCCGAATTTCAACCAAGCGAACGGCCGGCTCCGACACGTTGCCGCTCAAGTCCTGCGCGGTGTAGGCCACCTCGTACTGCCCCGGCTTGGCCAAGTCCACGCTGCTCTTGATCAGCACGCTCTCCGTGACATCCCCGTTGAGGCTGTCCGCCGCCGTGGCCCCCTCCTCGACGTACGCTTGGCCAAGCTCCAGCACGACCGTGGCCGCACCCAGCAACTTCACATTTGGCGGCGTGCTGTCCTGCACCGTCACGGTGCGCATCATCTCGACGGCGGCGTTGCCGCCTGAATCCGTCACATTGTAGGCCAAGCGATAGGTGCCGATCGTGGCCGTATCCACGCTGCCCGACACCGCCACGTTGGCCGTCAGGTCGCCGTCCACTTTGTCCTCGGCAAAATAACCGGGATCGACAAACGGCAGACCGGCCTCGGTGGCCACCGACTGGCCGCCGGTCAACTCGATTACCGGCTGCCCGGTGTCGCCCACGATCACCACGCGTGTGACCTCGGCCGCGGCGTTGCCGGAACTGTCGACCACGTTGTATTTGACCTCGTAGGTGCCGTCCACCTCGACATCCACCGGATTGATCACCTCGATTATCTCCGTAAGGTCACCGTCAACATTGTCATCCGCAGTCGCCCCGAGATCGACGTACGGCTCCTTGAGTTCCTGCTTGAA
The DNA here is from genome assembly GCA_002686755.1 of Verrucomicrobiales bacterium. Lineage (GTDB taxonomy): Bacteria > Verrucomicrobiota > Verrucomicrobiia > Limisphaerales > UBA1096 > UBA1096. Next base: position 2,860 of record NYYJ01000047.1, on the reverse strand, counting down.
GACGGCATCGCCGACCAGCGTGATCACGGGCGGTACCCGATCCACGACAACCACCCGGCGGACAATCTGCTCGGCCTGGTTGGCGCTGGAGTCCGCCACGTTGTACAGCACCACGTAATAGCCGGGAGTGGCTGCGTCCACCTGGTTGTCCACCTCGATGCTCCCGGTCAGGTTCCCCTCGAACGCATCCACCGCAGTCGCCCCCGCGTCCGAATATTCCCGGCCGACCTCGACTTCAATCTCGACGGCACCGACCAGCGTCAGTTCCGGCCGCTGGGTGTCCCGCACCGAGACGATCCGCTGGCGCTGGATCGCCGGGTTCCCGCTCGCGTCGGCCACGTCGTAAGTGATCGTGTATTCGCCGGGGCGGCGCGTGTCGACCGGGTTGACGGTCAACACGGCGGCGGACAAGTCCCCGTCCGTGGAGTCGATCGCCACCACGCCGGCGTCGGTGTAGCTCTCGCCCGCCTCCACGAGAACGTATGAGTCTCCCTTCATCTGGAGCAGCGGTGGCGTCGTGTCCCTCACGATGACCTGGCGGGTCAACTGGGGCGCGCGGTTGTCGCTCAGGTCGCTGACATCGTATGTGACGACGTAATCCCCCGGCTTGGCCAAGCTCTCCGGCAGGCCCACCGCGATGCGATCCGTCACCTCGCCGTCCACCGCGTCCACCGCGACGGCACCCGCGTCGAGGTAGACGTCGCCCGCCTCAATATGGACGATGGGTTCGCCGAGCAGCGTCAGCACGGGCGGTGTGCTGTCCCGAACCGTCACCTCGCGGACAACCTCCTGTGAAGCGTTCCCGTGCAAGTCCGATACATTGAACCGAACCGTGTAGCGGCCCGGCTTGGAAGTGTCCACGTCGCTTGTGATTTCCAGGAACTCGGTCACATCCCCGTCCAGGTCATCCGTGGCGATCGCGCCCAAATCGGCGTAGATCGACCCCTCGACGGCGAACACCTTACTCCCCCCGATTAACTCGATGACCGGCGGCACGAGATCCTCGACGACGACTACCCGAGTGACCGGTTCCCCGAGGTTGCCCGATTTGTCCGTGGCGGAATAATGAATCTCGTACGTGCCCAGCCGGGTCGTGTCCAGATAGCTCATCACCTCAACACGGTCGCTCACGTCACCGTCGATCAGATCGCGCGCCGTGACACCGGGATCGACATAATTCAGACCGTAGGCCGTCACGGCAACAGTCTCCCCCCTCAGGCTGATCACCGGCCCGGTGGTATCCACCACCTCGACCAGCCTCGCGACCTCGGATGCGGCGTTTCCCGCAACATCCGAGACGTTGTATTTGACAGAGTACAAGCCGGGGACATCGGTCCGGACATTGGAGACCGACTCCAGACTTGAACTGATCTCCCCGTCAAAGACATCCGTCGCCGTCGCGCCGCTATCAACGTAGACGCTCCCCGCCTCCACCTGAATAGACGGCTCGCCATTGAGCAGGATCAACGGGGGCTGGGTATCGGCAACCGTCACGGTTCTCAACACGATACCGGACAGGTTCCCAGCCGCATCGGCAGCACTGTACTCCAGCACTTGGCTGCCAAGCTGTTTGACATCCACCACGCCCTCCACTTGGACATTGGCCGTGACATCGCCATCCACGATGTCCGTGGCCACGAAGCCCGGTTCGATATACTCGACACCGGCCTCCTGCGGGATGGCCGCTTGGCCAAGCAACTCGACCACCGGCCCGGTGGTGTCCTGCACGACGACTATGCGAATCTGCTCGGCCGTGTTGCCACCGTAGTCGCTGACTGTGTAAACTAATTCATACACCCCCGGTTTCAGAACATCCACGGATCCGGTAGTGCCCACCGTGGCCGACACGTCCCCGTCCAGTTTGTCCTCCGCCTGGGCTCCCGGGTCGACAAACAGCTGCCCGGCCTCAACCACCGTTTCCGCTTGGCCAAGCAGCGTGATGACGGGAGGAGTGGTGTCTGTGATGTTTACCGTGCGCATCGCCTCTGCGATGTTCCCGGCGTTGTCACTCACGCTGTAATGCACGCTGTACGCCCCGACGGCATCCGTGTCCACCGTACTGGTGATCGACAGCTTGCCAGTCAGCGACCCATCCAGACTGTCCACCGCCGTCGCGCCGGCATCCTGGTAAGGCACCTTGGCCTCGTGAGCGACGATCGCTTGGCCAAGCAGGGTAATGACGGGCGGCGTCCGGTCCACCACCCGCACAGTTCGCGTGACCTCATCCGCCACGTTCCCGGAGGCATCCGTCACGTTATACTTCACCGAGTAGCTGCCCTCGGTGTTCACGTCCACATCGCTCTGGTCGACTTGCAGGGATGCGGTCAAGTCCCCATCCAAACTGTCGCTGGCCTCCGCGCCGGCATCGAGATACTCCAAGCCGGCCTCCGTCACCTCCTCCGCTTGGCCAAGCAGGATGATCTGCGGCTGGGTCGTGTCAACGACCTGAACAAAGCGCGGCACCGGGTTGGCTTCATTGCCCACGCTGTCGGTCGCGGAGAACACCAATTGATACTGACCCGACACCGCCACGTCCACGGCACCCGACACCGTGACCAACGCGCTCACGTCTCCCTCCGCGAAATCCGACGCTGTCGCCCCGGGATCCGTGTAGGCAGTCCCCGCCTCATGCACTACGATGCTTTCTCCATTGAGCGAAATCACCGGGCTGGTCGTATCGACGACAGTCACGGTCCGAACCACCTCATCAGCCAGATTCCCGTGGGCATCGATTGCGCTGAACCTCACAGTGTACGATCCCGGCATTAACGTGTTGACAGTATCGGTCACCACCAGTTTGTCAGCCAAATCACCATCCAGGGCATCCACAACAGAAGCCCCCGCATCCGAGTAAACACTC
>NYYJ01000046.1 GCA_002686755.1 Verrucomicrobiales bacterium | reverse complement strand
ACCCCACCACCGGGCATCGCTCTTATTTGACCTGGGGAGGCTATCTGCGTTTGGGTGTCTTACCGAGCGGATTGAAACTGGTGTAGACACGCTCGCCGCTCAGCCCCAACTCTCTCCACTCTTCTTCGCTTGCCAGCCCTAAGTTCGTTGAGCGCGGCTTTATTTCCCCGCGCAAGATCGCGAGCCGTTCCTCGCGAACCTCCCGTAACTGCTTTGATGTCATCTGCTGCCTCATTTAAGAATCCTCGCTTTGCCCGGTTGCCAATCATCCGGCGCTGCACCCATTCAATCTAGCACCAAAACACATTCAGATCGAACCGGTTTTCGTGTCATAAAGCCGCGCCTGGCTTGGTTGCTTGAACAACGGCAACACTATCGCCAGTCTTGCGCCGACGGATGATGATGCGATGGGTAATCTTAAGCGCTTGTACGGTTGCGCTTGTCAGCTTCGCGCAAGCTGATCCACCCAAGAACTATTACGCCACGGCCAGCGGCAAAACAGGCATCGAACTCCGGGCCGCTCTCCACGACATCATCGACGATCACCGCGTCATCAAGTACAGCAGCAAGAACCCCGACACGGCGGATGCGTTGGCCGAGCTGGACGCTGATCCCGGCAACCCAAACAGCGTCATACTGATTTACAGTCGCCGCTCGGAAGCCATATCCAACTTCGGCACTTCGAGCGGCTGGAACCGGGAGCATCTCTGGTGCAACAGCTACGGCATCGACAAGCGTGGCCCGGCGTACTCCGATCTGCACAACTTGAAGCCGGCAGATGCCAGCGTGAACTCGGCGCGCTCAAACAAGATTTACGACATCAGCGACAACAGTGACGCCAAGTACCAGAAGCCCGGCCACCCGGAAGCCAAGCTGACAAGCGAAGACACAGATTCGTGGGAGCCACCGGCCAAAGTGCGGGGAGAGATCGCCCGGGCAGCGTTCTATATGGATGTCCGCTACTCGGGTGACAAAGCCAATGAGAACGATCTGCAGCTCACCAATGATCTGTCGGCGATCAGCTCTGACACTGTATTCTTCGGCAAACTGGACACGCTGCTTGAGTGGCACATTGCCGACCCGGTAGACGCCGCGTCCTCTATTGCCACCCGCGCCTCTGTCAGGGTCCATAACTGTTCACGATCCAGACACTCCTCCCGTAGCCTTGCATTAAAGTTTTTCAATTTATCCGTTTTTGCCATGGTTTCCCCTGACACGGTCGTTGCAAAAGTGTTTGACGCACCCAGGCCCGTGGCTGCCAAGCTGCCAATCGGGTCGCCCGTGCAGTGTCGGGACAGCCTCGCATACCCGCTCAATACACCGTGCCACAGACTCGAAGTAAAACCCGACGTGCTCAACCCGGCAATTCAATCCGCATCCTGTCCACGCGCGTCATCGATGAGCCGGCCCAGTCGCAGGCTTACGTCCTCGAATTTGGTGTGTTCCGCTACGCGGTCGACTTTGAATCGGGTGCCAAGTTCGAGGAATCGCCTGACCAGTGGGCGCATCTTCTTCAGTAGCGCGGAATCGACGTCCGCCGGGTTCTTCGCATCCCAAACTGGATGGATCGCCAGGCGGTAGGCGGGGATCGACGCTTTCTCGACGCGTTGTTTGATCTCATCGGTTTTCGCCAGCGCGAGTGCCTGGGCGAACAGGTCCAGCACCTGTGGTGCGAGCGTCTGATCAATGCCGTACTGTTCGGGGTTTTTCGCGAAGCAATGGCGGTGCACGCCGCTAGCTTCAGCGGCGTCGTGAATCAGATCGATGTAACGGCGGATCGGCGCAGCGGCCTTGCCGTAGTGCAAACTCAAGAATTCATCCATCAACTGCTGCCCGCTTCGGTTGGGGTCCCATATCAGACTCGCGATCATGTAGTTGCGCAGTTCGGACAGTTCCGCCGAGACGCCGTTGCCCGCCGCTTGCATGAAAATCGCGCGCGTGTCGTTGGCCACGAAGAAGCGGACGTTTGGTTCAATCACGCGAAGATTCGGACAGGGCAGAAGGTAGTTCTGAAAGTTCGTGTTGTAATTCCAGATCGAGACTTTGTCCGTCAGCTCCGCCCATCCGGACAAGTCCTGACAAAATCGCACATTCGTCTCGCAGTTTGGATCGTTGATCGGGTGGATCAGACAACACTCGATGCTGCACAACTGAATCTGCACATTCGAGCGGGGCTTCAGCGTTTTGGGCGGTTGGCGGGTGTACCAGTAACTGAGCGTGCCGATCCACACGTCAGGGTGCTGCTCGCCCACTTCGTCGGCGACGCTGTTCACGAACGTCAGCAGCGACCCCATCGGTGTTCCCTCCGGCCCGTCGATGGCAGCGCACTTGTCACAACGGCAATACTTGTCATTGTCGTTCTGGCTGACGGAAAAATTCCTGCGATGAGGTTCGGCTTCGATCTCGGCAAGGACCTTCTGAGTCACAATGCGAAGCACCTGAGGGTTGGTCAGGCATGGCTCGTTGCCATACGCATCATTCTTAACCTGTGCGCGACGCTTGCCATCGATCAGACAATAGTATTCAGGGTGCTCTTCGCCATACTGTTTTGAGTTGATCTGCTGTGCGAAACTGTGATTAATGTTGATCAGCCCTGCGATGCCGCCGAGCTTTTCGTCGTTCGTGACGGTATTGACGCGCACACGTGCGGCGAAATCCATGTTCCGGTTCAACTCGCCGTAATAGCTCCATCGCATTGCCAGCGGCGGATGATAAAAACGATCGACGGGCCCGACGATGCGCCAATCGCCGACCGGCGGCACGTGCGTGTGGTCGACCGTAAGAAAACGCACGCCCAGGTAGTCTTCGAGAAACACATACACGCCGTACAGCGTGCCCCGCGGGCGACCGCCCGCGATCGCAATGTTGCCATTGCGAGCAATGATGCGCAGGTCCTCTTCACCGTACTGTTCCGGGTCAAACCCGACGTTGCTCGCGAGCATCGCACGCGACCGCCCGATGAACACGTGCCGGTCGGGTCGATCCGTCTTCTCAACAATCGCCAACTGCTTGCCCGAGGCCAACTCGAAGTGATGCTGAAACTCCCCGGCCGCGTAACGCTCACTGGGTATCGCGTCACCGGCGACGACAATGTCCCAGCCGTCCAGTCTGGCCAGGTCCACACCCGCCCCTTCCACCGCCAACAGTCGGCTGCACGCTGCGATACACAGAACCTGAATCGCTAACACGATGACCTTGTTCATCGACTGACTCACTGATAGGAATTTGCTTTTTCGCTTAACACTAATCCTTCTGACGCCACCTGCAAATCGTCCGGAGAGTCTGTCCAAGCAGTTCGGCCGCTTCGTAGTTCACGGCCAAAGCTCAAGCTGGGCGTGGTATTCACAAAAAATTTTAGGTTCGTTTTCTTCCATTAGTCTATTTCCAATGGTTGCCGTCATTTGCCTGAAAAAAAGATGAATGGAGAAACAGAAATTTTCATTTCTCCCCCAGCGATTTTCTATCCTTCTCCAGAATTAACGCCAAAAGGTGTCACTTGATTGTCACTAGATAGAAAAAATATAAGCATGATCCTTCACCTAAGAAATTGACTCAAGTCAACGCCCGATCTGCGATTGCTCTTGCCGTGGTTCCTGCAGCAAATATTTCTATCAACTTTGCTCTAAGCTTTTCCGCTTAACCGACTCTTTCTTACGTGCTTTCGGCATAGTTCTTTCTATCCCTTAACTATGTCAGGCCTTACATTTTTATAATGACGTGAGTCATCATGAACGGGGGAGAACTCAAGCTGTTCTGCCCCCATTCAACGGAGCCCAGGAGCGGCATAAGGCTACATGTAATTGTCTGGGAATTCCCAGGGGTCTCGATAGACTGGCCGGGCCAGTTTTACCGCTTCCTTGTCGCCTACAATTTTCTCGGTCTTTGGATCGAAGCGAATCGATCGTCCAAGCTTGTAAGAGAGGTTGGCCAGCGTGATTGCCAAATCCACCTTGTAGTGATAGTTGACATTGCAACTTGGTTGCTTGCGGGACTTGACACAATCCAGCCACTCGCGTTCATGTCCCGGCGAAGGGGGAATGGATTCGCCGGGAGGTGAACTATCCTTGAGAAGCTGCCCTTCAGGGATGATCTCGTGTTTGCCATAGTCGGAGAACAACGTTCCGTTCACGCCATGAAAATATATCCCCAGGCGTCGCGCCCGGGATCCGCGCCCAAAGTCAAATCCAAAGCTGTTGGCCATGTTCATCATCCAGGTCATGGTCATGTTCGGATACTGCCACAGGACTTCCTGCGCATCCGGAGCATCACCATCGTCGCTGATCGCATACCGACCGCNGGAACAGCTGGTCACCGTCGGTACTCCCAAATCCAGTGCCCAGATGGGGAGATCAATGATGTGCGGTGCCATGCCTGGCGTCCAACCGCCGGAGTAATCCCAAAATGAACAATGATTGTGAGCATTCGCCGCCATGAGAGAATTATAGGGACATTCGGGCGCCGGCCCCAGCCACATCTTCCAATCCAAACCCTTCGGCGCCGCCTGCTTCGGTGCGTGTCCAATGCCACCGATTCCCTGGTTCATCACATTGAAGGTGCGAACCACGCTGACCGGCCCCATCTTCCCTGACCTGATCCATTCAACGACTCTCCGGTAGTTCGCCCCAGCGTGAATCTGTGTGCCGATCTGGCTGATACGTTTGTGACGATTGACCGCGTTGCGCACCGCCAGTGTTTCGTCAGGAAACATTGTCATCGGCTTCTGCAAGTAGATATCTTTGCCTGCTTTAACCGCATCAATCGCATTCAACGCGTGCCAATGCGGCGGGGTTGCTATAATCACCGCGTCAACATCCGATCGCGCCAGCAACTCACGATAATCACTGTAACCCTTCGCCGATGCCCTGTGCATCGCCACAATGGGATCTCGGCGCTTGTCCCACACATCGCAAACAGCAGTGATACCGACGTCGGGATATTTGGCGCAGTTCGCAAGGTTGGCGCGCCCCATGCCATTGGTCCCGATAATACCGAGATTGATTCGTTCGCTCGGAGCTGTATTGCCCGCCCGGCCAAGCACCGTCGATGGGATAATCTGCTGCCCGGCAACTGTCGCGGCAAAGGTGCCCTGAAGAAACTGACGCCGAGTTGATCGTAACGAATTGGATGAAAACTTGGTTTTCACTTTGCTCAGATGTTTGTCTGCATTACTGTCCGAAATCTTTAGTTTGCTCATCATAGTCCTCCCAGTTGGTTATAGTTCCGCCACTGATCGGCATAAACGTTCTTGGTCAGCTTGCCTCCCGACCGTCTTCCGGAGACTTTTCGTCCATGCGGATTGCGGTCAGCGGTGACTGTGCGTTTTCTCGTCCACCGGCCCTGGCCGGATGACCCGCGGCGCGGTCTTGATTCTGGGTTTGATGGACAGCCAGTCGACGCCCTGGAACTTCGGATCGTTGATCTGCCGAACTTCCTCGTCGCCACGGTACGGACACATCGTGTCCACCCAGGCGATCAGTTTTCGCAAACTAAGCGCGTCAACCTTGACCTTGTAATGTTTGCCGCTGGAAGCGAGATCGATCAGCGGGCTCTTGTAGGAAAGTCGCGTCATGGGTTTCGGCGTCTGATACGCGACCGGATCGCGCGTGTCGTAGCCTTCGACCATGAGCATGCCCGCGATTCCAAATCCCGGCGGCGCGTTGGCCGGTTGACGATACGGTTTGCCCCAGGTCGGATTGCCGGTCAGCAACCAATATGTTTGGTCGAAACCAAGCTTGCCGGGACGTGCCGACAGATCGAGCGTCTTTGTTGCATCGCCATCGCCTTCGTGACACTCGCTGCAATAACGTTTCAGAACAGGACGAACATAACGCTCGAAGCTGACCGTATCCTCGCCCCAGGGAGGTGGTGTGATTCGCGTGGGATGACGGGCGAGCGCGACGCGTGTGTAACTCTGCGGCGTGCTGCTGCGCGATTCATGGCAACCGACACAGCCGCGGCGTTCGCCGGGCATGACGCCGGTAAAGCTGCGCATGGTTTGAAGAGCGCGGTATTGTTCATCGAGTAATTGAAAATGAAGCGGAATGCCCGACGGCGCAAAGAACGAAAGCGATCCATCCTTTTCAATCGGAACGGTGCCGAGGATTCGCTTGACGCCTTCCGACTGCACACCTGAAACAACGGGGCCTGTCGAAATGTAGGGCCGCTTGTACCAATATGTGTAGGTCTTGGCGTCAATGGTCAACACGCGCAGGAATCGTGCCTTGTCGCGCAACGCGTCCGCGACGCCGTCGTACACGTTGTTGCTGAAGATGATCCCGTCCTTCGGTTTGTCGCGCTGTTTCCCGGTGGGCCAGATGACACCGTCCGGGCGAACCGGCGGAACCATCCTCGGTTTCAGTGGCATCGCGTGAAGAATATTGTGGTGGCCTTCGTAGATCAGTTCCCGGTTGCCATCGACATCCATCAAATACAGTATGAACTTGCCGCCACGATTGGCTGAGACCAAGAAATCAGCGGGCCCGATCGGATAAGGCGAGTAATACCCGTCGTACTTTCCGCTCGCGTGGTAGCTCGGTGATTCAATCGGGTCCACGGGACCATTACCCGATTCGGGCCACGGCATTTCAGCGGTGACTTTTGTCACGCCGTTGGGGAAGTTGAACCCCTTGGCGGAATCAATGATCCCGATCGAGCCGGAAAACCAGTCGTGATGAGCGCTGCCGGTGAACATGATGCGGTTGCTGTTGGGGATACTCCGCGCGTCCTTGAGCAAATCTGGCCACACACTTTGATTGCCCCAGAACACGTTCACCTGCGTACCATCGGGATTGACCGTCCACAAACCCTGCGCCCGCCACAGCGGTTTGTCGGTGTATTCCCACCGCGTGTAGATCACGCGGCCGTCGTTCATCACGGACGGAAGATAGTCAGGCTCGTTGTTGCGCGAGATAAGGTAGATGTTGTTGCCGTCGGTATCACATCGACCGAGCACGTAGGCATTGGTCGGCGGCATGCAGCGAACATAGGTGTGGCCGCGCGACGTCGAAAACAGGATGTGTTTGCCGTCGGGCAGATAGATCGGATCGAGATCGTCATAGACGGAGTCGGTCAGTTGACGAAGATGCGTTCCGTCGGCGTGGATCTCATAAAGGTGAAACGACTTTTCGTTGTGCGGCTTGAAACAGAAGAGAACGTGCTTGCCGTCGTAAGAAACATCGGGCCGCCAAAACGATCCGTGCAGCGGTTCGATCGGCATGAGCTGTTTCAGTTTGCCGCCAGGTGAAAGCCCCTTGAGAACGAGCAATCGTGCGCCCGGCACCGCCATGTAGCCAAGACGATGCCGCGTTTCGTGACGCCACTCGCTGCCGCCCGGATAAGGCATGTCCACCAACAGAACCCTGTCAAAATCGAGAACGGGATTCTTGAACATGATTCGACGCTTGACCTGTCTCACCCGTAGATAGAGTTCACGGCCATCGCCCTGTTGCTGCGCAGCTTTCTTCTCGAGGATGTCGAGTTCGGCCAGTTCGTCTTTGACCGCAACCCGGATTCGCCCTGCGATCTGACGCGCGTACCTGATTTCGTTGCGGATGTTTGTTGGCGAAGGCCTGTTGCTCGCCTGATGCATCCAGTCCCGCTCGAGCGCGTCGCGGGCCTCGCCCCTCGAAAGATCACGCGTTTCGGGCGTCGTCGGCTCGATGTAGGGCGCCACCGCTTCGTGCTGGCGAGGCCGTTCCTGGATCAGGTTCTTGTGTTTTTCAGCCTGAAGCAGCAGCGCCGCCCAAGTTTCGNGTTTGGCGTCGTCGCCAAGTTTCTTGAGTTGTTTGNATTCCTCGCGAATGGCTTTGACCTGTTGCCATTTCTTCCGATCCACCGGCGACTGCCTGGCCCATTGGGCATCGGTCAACGGCATGAACTCGACGAGCAACTCGATCAAACGTTCGGTTTCGTACCTGCGATCAACTTCTCNAAGCACCCCGCCACCGCTCCTGTAAACTTGCACGACCTCGTCGGCCGTCAGCGCCGCACTGTAAATGCGCAGATCATCCATCGAGCCCTGAAAACATTCGTGGCCATTTGACGAACCGATGCATCCAGGGGCCGTGCCGCCCGCCACGATGTCGCCGCGGCGCGTTCGCGAACCGATCTGCCTGCCGTCGAGATACACACGCATGACCTGGCCATCGAACGTGGCGGCACAGTGATGCCAGCGACCATCCATGAGCGTGGCCAGATCAATCGGCGCGTCGCACTCGATGTAGCCGCCGATGTTCAGTCCCAGCGACAGGATTCTCCCGTTCTCCTGAAACGAAAACAGGACACGCCTGTTGCCGTCCTCCTTGCGAAAGATCTCGTTGTAGCCATCCCACCTAGTTGGCCTGGTCCAGGCGCTGAACGAAATCCTTTTCAGCTTGCCAAAATCGGGCCTGCCGGGCACGTGCAACATGTGGTTGCCGGATAGGCGAAGCGCGTCGCCAAACAACCCCGGGACTCGTCGAATCCCCGTCCCCTGTTTCGATACCGCGTGGTTGGCGTTGTCGCTTGAGTCGAGCGATTTGGCCGTGTTCGGCTGATCAAAATGCCACTGGGCCACTAGCGGTTTGTCGATCCGATGCGGCACGGCCGGCTCTTCGGCATAGGTCACGGTTGCACCCATTACTGCCCATGCGAAGATGAACACTTTCGACCGTCGATGGTTTCCAATCTGGCAGACTGTCATGATTATAGCCCCAGCAGGGTCTCCGTCCATGCGTTGGGTACAAGATGTCGATCCGTGCATACGTGCAAAATTCTGGAACGAAGAAATTAATTTGCACAAACGCACGGACTGACCCATTAGCCAATCGACATGAATGCCAGTTTACATTAGTGTCTTGAGCTTACTTTTGATTCAAGTCAATGTTTCTATGAGGTAACCTTTCATGCTGGATTTATGAAGTCTACCGCTTGTTGCCTGAGCGTGTCCGTCGGTCCTTGCGTCCAGACAACCGATGATATGCCCAAACCCGACTTTCTGCACTGCGGATTATTCAGGTGCTTCCCAAGAGCACTCCGGCACCAAACGATCCCCGCATCGGCCTAACCTGGCTGAAGCTGCCGCTGTCGGTGCCGGGAAACAACGAGTAACCGATCTTGAAGGCCACCAATTTGCGAGAGCATTAAATGAAACGAATGCGAATTGTTTTGCTTATGCTGCTGTGCTCGGTCGCAGGACTCGGGCCGGCCGAAGCTGCGCCGCGCGAGCCTTTGAAAGTTGTCTTGTGGCTGGGTGGTTTCGCGCACGAGTTCAGGAACGTCGGTGGCATCCTTAGCGAGGCATTGCCGCGGCAGCGCCCCATGAAGATCAATATTGCCTGGGACGGTGACTTTCTCGATGCGCCTCAGCGCCCCGACGTCATCCTCATGTACCATTGTCATAGGTCGGCCAAAGACATCTTGACCGAGGCGCAGAAGGACAAACTCTTGAAGGTGGTCAAAGAGGGTGTGGGTGTTGTTGCGCTGCACGCTTCGTACTATTCGTTTTTGAAGTGGGACGAGTACCACAAGTTTTATGGAGCGCGCTTTATCAAACANGGCAAGTCCGAGGCGCGGCTGCGCGTGANGCCGATCCAGAAACAGCATCCGATCTTCAAGGGGCTCGCCGGGCCAATGGAAGTCGTCAGCGAACTGTACCAATCCACGCCGGTGGCCAAGGATTGCGATGTCCTGGCGCACTCGCAGGAAATAGGCCAGGGCAAGAAGCCTCAGCCGTCCATCTGGACCCGCACGTACGGCAAGGGGCGCATCGTCACGATTCTCCCCGGTCACTTTGCGGACAATTTTCGCGAAGCCCCCTTTCAGCGACTGATCCTCAACAGCATGGACTGGGCTACCCAGGACAAGGCCGGCAAAGCCACCGCCGATAGCAAGGCCGTGCCGGTCAAACGTAACCACGACTGGGAAAAGGCCGCGCTCGATGCGTTCAAGCTGCCCGAGGGTTTTGAAATCAGCCTGGTCGCCGCCGAACCGCATCTGGCGAATCCCATCAGCATGACTCTGGATGAGCAGGGCCGGATCTATGTGTCCAATGCCCACTCCTATCGACAGAAGTGGTGGCTTATGAAACCACCTCCGGCGATGGAACCCAGCAATCCGGTCGTCTGTCTGACACTTGGCCCCGACGGGCGGGCCGTCGAGGCAACTACTGTGGCCGAGGGTTTTGCGGATCCGATTATGGGCCTCTCCATACGGCGNAATCGGCTCTGGGTCAGCAATCGCGATCGCCTTTTTGTGACCGCTCTGGATGAGAAAGGCCGAATGGCCGGAGATCGCAAGGTTTTGATTCGAGACGCAGCAACTGCCTGGAATCCGTTCGCAATGTATCGGGTCGTTCGCGGGCCCGATGACCTGATCTACATGACAGTCGGGGATCACGACACCCGTCTCACCGGCCCCGACGGGCAGGCGGCGGTTCGCCTCGATCACAAAGGGAGTGGCGGGGTTTTTCGGTTTCGCGAGGACGGATCGCAACTCGAACTTCTCATGGAAGGAATGCGGGCGCCTTTCACCCTTGGCTTCACTCCGTTCGGTAGGCTGTGGGTGATCACCAACGGCGAAGGCAGCCCGAACTGTCTGCTCGATGCCGTGCGCGGAACCGACTACCGTTTTCGCAACGGCAGCCGGGGCGAGTGGTTCTGGCTTACCGGCGCGGANAAGCTGGCGGCGCCCGCCTGGGAGACGGCTCCCGGTGCCCACACCGCCGTACTTCCTTACTACTCGTCGAATCTGCCGGAAGCATACTGGGGCAACCTCTTTGTCTCCAATTTCGGGGTCCATGGTTCGCCCGCGAAACACAACAACATCCTGCGCTTCATTCTTGACGATCGCGGCCGGGTGATTCGTCGCGAGCCCTTTCTCAGCAGCCGCGACAGCAAGTTCCGCCCCACCCAGGTGACCCTGGCGCCCGATGGCAGCCTCTACATCCTGGATTGGTATGGAAAGGACGATGAGAACGATCTTACCGGCCGCCTCTATCAAGTCNGGTATGTGGGAAAGAAGCCGGAGGCGAAGGCGGGTCGCGGATTGGGGAGTCGCAACCATACCGAGCGGCGAAACGCTGGGAATGCTCTTCTGGCGGCCGGGTCTGAGTCGGCTCTGCCGGTGCTCGTAAAGACTCTATCCGGCGAGAATCCGTTGGCCGCGGCGGAGGCAATCTGGACGCTGCGCCGCAGCGGTTGGCCGACCGCCGCCGATCATATCGGCCGAGCCCTGTCACATTCGGACTGGCGGGTACGGCGCCATGCGGTTCAGCAGTTGCGGGAGATGGGTAAACAGGACAAAGACCGCCTGCGGACATTATTGGACGATCCCGATCCAGCCGTTCAACTGGAAGTCGCTCTTGCTTTCCCCATAGCTGATCGCTGTGACGCGGTCGTCCAGGCCTTGCAAAACGGCGCGGCAACGATTCGCCGTCTGCGTTTTGCCGGCGCCCTTGAAATCGCTCGATTCGGCGAGGCCGTGCACTTCGCCGCTCTGCTTGGCGCCGACAGCCCGGAGCTGCGACTCGCTGGGCTGATCGCTTTGGACGAAGCCTTCTATGAGAATAGTAAAGGTTTCGAGGCGCCCGAACGGACGGCACGTCAGGTTCTCTCCCAATTCATGGCTTGGCCGGGCAAGCTCGACGAGGCAGATCTGCTTGAACTCGCCCGCCGTTGGCCCCACGCGAGTTTAAAAGATTCAGTCCGTGAAAGCGTCATGGCCGCTTTCAAGAACAAGGATATTTCTGCGGTCGATTTTGCCCAGGGCTTTGAAGCGTTGAAGCGAATGGAGTTGCCCACGAACTCCCCGGAGATCGATACGGCCGTCCTTCGTCTCCTGCGTGCCGCTCGGACAAAAAAGAGTATGCCATCCGCGGAGAAACAGGCCTTGCTCAAGGTCATGAGAACAGGCAAGGGCGGAGCTGAAAAACTGGCGTTGTTGAAGGCTTTCATCGCCGACACAGATCCAGCGGTTCGAGCTGAAGCGGGAGAGCAGTTGGCTGCAGACTATCAAGGTGACCCTGAGGGNACTGCGCTCTGCCGCGAACTGGCGCTCGATGCGCAGCGGCCCTTGGAGCAGAGACTGGACGCCATCGCGAACCTGGTCAAATTAGAAGAGACGGTGAACGAAGACTGTTGGACAGAACTTTTACGCGCCCCGGAGAGAGCGATTGTAATCGCCTCGTTGCGCAGCTTGCAGCAGACCGCCGATCGTTCGGGTGCCCAGCGTGTTATCGATAGCACGGGCCTGCAAAACAAGGACACGGCGATCAAGGATGATCTGCTCTTCACCTCGGCTGTTCTTGCGGGGAACGCTCTCGCCGCCGAAAAGGATAAGGACAAGCTGCGCAGCAGAGTTCTGATGCGTGTCCCTGAAGGCAATGCGGCTTTGGGTCGGATCGTTTACAGGGCTCATGCCTGCTACGGTTGTCATGCGGGAAAGATTCCCGGTATGCGTGCCCCGCAGCTGAGACATATCGCGGCCAGCCATGATACCCCATACCTGATCGACTCGGTACTCTTTCCGGACAAAGCCGTGAAAACCGGCTTTCTGACCCAAATGATCACCATTCGAAAGGGCAAAAAAGAATCGGTGGTCATGGGTACGCTGCAACGAAATATCAGCGGCGAGGCAAGGTACGATCAGGTTACCGACAACCAGGGAAAACGCGCCCTCTATCGCAAGGGCCAGGTGATCAGTGCAAAAACAATATCCACGATGCCCGCCGGGCTTGAAGGCACCATGTCCGAACCTGAACTGGTCGATTTATTGAGTTACCTGAAGTCTCTGAAATGATCGTGCAGAGCTTATTCTCGACGATGATGACCATCCTCCGCACAACCACCATGCCAAAGAACTTTAAACCAAACAGGAGAAACCATGAGAGATGATATTCAATGTACTTATACTATAACACTTGCGTCCGTCGTTCTATTGGGAGGGGTTGTGATCCCAGGGGCCACGCATGCGGACATCGACATAAAAGAAACCAAGGATTTCATAACTGTTTCAGACTCCGGTAATCCCATTCTGGAATATCAACGGACATGCNATCCGAACAAGGTGTATGTTTCAAAACTCTACACCCCGTCGGGTTTACAGGTCCTCCTGGATTCTCCCGCCGACCATGTTCACCATCACGGTCTGATGTATGCGCTTGATTCAGGAAAGTCCACATGGTGGACGGATGGTGAGGACAAAGGAAAACAGGTGCCCGCGGGGAAAACAAAAACAGAACATGATAAACAAGCAGCAGTCATCCGCCAGTCTCTCGACTGGAACACTTCCGCCGGCAAGACGATCCTGAAGGAATCAAGAACGATTACGGCCCACCGGGGAAAGGGCCTCTCCGCCACCCTGCTGTCATGGCGCACGGTCCTTTCCGTGGCGGGCAGCGATCCGGCACCGCTTGCAACAAGGAAACATTACGCGGGCCTGGGCATTCGTTTCGTGCGAAAGATGGATAAGATCGGTACATTTATCTTTCCGGATGGAAGCCAGTCGACCTCGGTCCGGGGCACGGAGAAAGTCACGCCTGCGAAGTGGTGTGCTTATGTTACCCGTATAGACGATAAGCCCGTAACCGTGGCCATGTTCTCCGCGCCGTCAAACTTTCGTCATCCGACGTTCCTGTTCACGATGACCGCACCGTTTGCCTATATATCGGCGACACTCAACCTGTACAGACAGCCCTATACCCTCAAACCCGATGCCTCTCTGGACCTGACCTACGGCATCGCGATTTTTGACGGGAAACGGGATGGTTCTGTCCTGGAAAGAACATACCAGAAATGGCTCAAACTCGTACGTAACCGGCCTGCGGCAGCAATGCGGATGGATGCGAAGGACCACGGTATCGTCCTTCGATACGGCGATGGTCCCGGGAGATGCGATATCCTCGGTGCGCGCGACGTTTGGGTGTTTGAATCCGGCGGCTCGTACTATATGCACTATGACGCAGCGGGCTCCAAGGGATGGCTCTGCTCACTTGCCGTGAGCAAAGATCTTCTGACCTGGGAGAAGAAGGGTCCCATCCTCGACTTCGGCAAGCCTGGCGAAGTCGACTCGAAATCGGCCTCCTACGGTGTCACCTATCACGACGGCAAGGAATGGCACATGTTTTATCTCGGCACCCCAAATACAAGCGGGCCGCCGAGTCTGGTTCCGTCCTTTCCCTATCTCACGCTGAAGGCGAAAGGTAAGGGNCCGGCGGGGCCATGGATTAAACAGAAGAAGGTTGTTCCTTTCTGGACAAAACCCGACACCTACTACTCCATCACCGCCAGTCCCGGACAAGTCGTCAAGCATGGTGGGGAGTACCTACAGTTCTTCAGCGCCACGACCCGCAAGCCAGGCAATCGCTGTGTCCAGCGCACCTTGGGTATCGCCCGGACAAAGGATCTCGACGGGCCATGGACCGTTGACCCCAACCCCATGGTGCCGATTGAAGAACAGATCGAGAACTCGTCGCTGTACTACGAGAAGAGCATCAAGACCTGGTTCCTTTTCACCAACCATATTGGTATCGACCGCAGCGAGTACACCGACGCCATCTGGGTCTATTGGAGCAAAGACCTGAACAAATGGGATCCGGCGAACAAAGCCGTCGTTCTAGACGGTCAAAACTGTACCTGGTCAAAGAAGTGCATCGGCCTGCCGTCCGTGGTCCAGGTCGGCAAGCGCTTGGGGCTCTTCTACGATGCGCCAGGGGGCAACAGCACCAGCCACATGAAACGCCACATCGGTCTGGCCTGGCTGGACTTACCGCTAACGGTGCCGCGGAATGAGGAGAAGCCTCTGATCGGAGTCGTATCCAAACTACAGAAATGCAAAGAAGAATGATAAAGAAACTCATAGTCGTTAGATTACTTGTATCCTTGTTTTGCTTGGCAACGTTGCCGACATTCAACGGCGTTGCTTCAGGACAAATCCTCTCCGAATTGTGGGGCCGGACGGGAGAGGGCTGGGAGCCGGGCGGGCGTCTTCCCGACTTTTCCTTCGCGGGATATCACTTCGGAGAGGACCCCCTGCCCAACGTCAAAACGGTAACCGATGTGCTTCGTTTCGGAGCGAAGGGTGACGGCAAGACCGATTGCACGCAGGCGTTCATCAAAGCGATTAAAGCGACCGACAGGGGTGCAATCCTGATCCCGGCGGGCCGCTATCTGATCAGCGATATCATCTGGATCGAAAAGTCGAACATTGTGCTGCGCGGAGAAGGTCCCGGCAAGACGGTGATTCATGTTACGGAGGAGTTGGAGAACGTCAGGCCAAACATGGGCGCCACCACGTCCGGTCGCCCCACTTCCAATTATTCCTGGTCCGGTGGTTTCCTCTGGATCCGGGGCAACCTGCGACAGCAGTCGGTTACCGCGATCACCTCGGAAACCAGGCGAGGGGCAAAGAAGCTGACCCTTCAGAAATCCGCGAACCTGAAGGAAAGTCAACGGGTCACGGTCACGCTTCGTGACGACGAGCAGAAGACCCTGCTCAATCACCTCTACTCCGGCGATCCGGGTGGTACAAAAAAAATTGCAAGACCCGTCAATCTCGGGATGGTGAGCCGCATTGATTCCGTCCGGGGCCAGGAGATCACGCTGGAAAGGCCGCTACGATTCGATGTGCGGAAATCATGGAAACCCATTCTGGAGACGTTCGATCCAACGGTGCGTGAAGTCGGAATTGAGAATCTCACCATCTCCTTTCCCGTAAAACCTTACCGCGGTCACTTTACCGAGCGCGGTATGAACGGCATTGCCATGAACGGCGTGGCGGACTGTTGGGTGCGCAACGTACAGATATCCAACGGCGACAGCGGGATTTACCTGGCCGGGATGTTCTGTACGGTCGACGGATTGACGCTCGACTCCAGCCGTCAAGCCAAGGGCGGGACGACCGGTCATCACGGGGTCACGTTCGGCACGGACTGCCTCCTGCAGAATTTCAATTTCAAGACCCACTTCATTCACGACATTACCTTGGCCTATCTGAATGCCGGGAATGTTACCAAGAACGGAAAAGGCATCAACCTGAGCCTGGACCATCACAAGGTCGCGCCGCACGATAATCTGTTCTGCAATCTCGACGTGGGTCAGGGCAGTGAGATCTGGCGATGCGGGGGAGGGCGTGACCTCGGCAAACATTGCGGCGCTCGCGGCACCTTCTGGTGCATCAAATCCAGGCAGGACATTAAGTGGCCAGGGGCGAATTTCGGGCCGGATTCCATGATCCTCGTCGGGCTGAGAACCAGCGCCGTATCAACCAGAGATCCAAACGGCAAATGGTTTGAGGCCATTCCTCCCGAAAAACTGGAACCCGCCGATCTGCATGCCGCCCAACTCGCGCGACGACTTAAAGGAAAACCTAGCAATTGACTTCATCAGAAACATCTGGACACGGATCTATTATCGGACGTTATGACGGGATTATGAAACATTGCGCGGGTTATTTCTGTTTGTGGTGGAGTGTGGTTGCCATCGGGACATCGCTCGGACAAGACGACACATCATGGCGGAACCCCATCAAAAAACAGGGTTACCTTGGAACACCCCTGGTGGAAGTAACACCCCTGTCCTTTATGGGTGAGTTCTATCTCATGGAATGCTGGCGCAGTGGTTGGAACTGGCCGAACCAGCCTTCGGAAGCCGCTTCCAAGCGGAGTGAAATCTGGATGGCCCATCTGCCGGAGGGGCCGGAACGGTATGACAAGCGCAAGTACCTGGGCCGGGTGCTCACCAACAGTACACTAGGTACTGCGTTGATCTGGGGTGACCGGGTTTATGTCTACGCTGTTACGGCGCAGTCCAGCGAAGGGGGGAAAACAGTGAACATGACCTGGTCCAGGGATTTAAGAACCTGGTCTGAACCCGTCAAGATGCTCGACAGTCCGAAAGGCGGGATTTTCAACGTGGCGGTTACCCGGGACAACAAAGGCCTAGCGTTCCTGTTTGAATCCAACGGGTACGGCCAGCCCTTTACGATGTGTTATGGTCGGGTAAAAAAACCAACCGATACATGGAACCCGGGTATCATCGAGGGAGCCCGGTACGGAATGAACAAATATACCGGGGGACCGGCACTTTATTATGAGGGTGACTGGTATTACACGCTCTACCTTGAGGCCTTGGGGCAAGGTCGCTACGAAACCCGCGTTACACGGTCAAAAGACCTCAAGACCTGGCAGGATGCTCCCGTAAATCGCCCCTTCATAACCTTTGATACGGAGAAAACAAACCTGCCGCTGAGACCGAAACCGTTTCGAGAAACCAATGCTTCGGATGTGGAGCTTTGTTTTCACGATAATCAAACCGTGCTCTACTGGACTGGCGGCGACCAGATTCGCGGGGGCGATCTTCAATGGGGAATCCATGACGGCAAACCCGGAACTTTGTTGGAATTGTTTTTTTCGGACCAATAAAAAAAGATCCACCGATCGCCGTTATGGTGAGAGAAAGAACGAGCAATGGAAGCTTCTCCAACAAGCCGGCTCCGGGCAACGGCCCTTGGCGCCACCTGAATCTTGATCTGTGTCTGCGCTCTTTTTTGGCACCTCCGGAAGCCCCACCAAATCGTCTGCATGCTGTCCCATAGATCTTGGCCAAGCTCTCTACTTGGATGCCGCCATAAACACTCGAATGCAACAGGCAGAAGAAGCGCTTGATATGGGTAATCTGTGCCCTCTTTATGTTTTTTTGGCAGTCCATTGCAGCAAACCCAGCCAAGGGGGAAATGAATACTCAATGCTCAAGTCGGCTTACATAGTAGCCTGGTGTCCCTACGGGTCTGCCTCCGGCGGTCTAGCCCCCGAGACAGGCGTTGTGTAAGGCCCGACAGAAGGACCGATCAGGCTGATCGCGAGGTCTTCACTATCGGTCTGATTCGACTGATCGGTCCAACACCCGCAACAAGCCCGCGCTGCAACGGCAGCATCATTTCGCCTTTGGCGGTTTCTCCAATAGCTGCTGCAGCGCGTAGTAAGCGGGCTTGGGGCTGTAGTCCCGATCGAAGAGGCAACCGTCGAAAGCCTTTTTCTCAGACCAGGAATCGCCGTCGCTCAGGTTCCAGACATTCCAGGTCACCACGCCACTCTGTCGATTCTCCAGCAGCACACGCAGGATGGCCGCAAAAGTGCGAGCCTGTGCTTGATAGTCTTTTTTCTTGCCGTGCAGCCACACATTATTCTCTGTAACATGGAAGGACAGCTTGTTCTTGTGTGCCCAGCGGATCAGTTCCCCAAGCCGTCTGATGTTTTCCGGGTTCTTCTCAAAGCCGACATCAACATGTGCTTGCCAGCCGATTCCATCCACCCGCAGACCCGCGTCGCGAAGGTAGGAAACCAGCCCTTTGATCATCTCCCAGGACTTCGCGTCGAATCCATGCTGATTGATGATCAGCTTTGTATTCGGAGCATATTTGTTGGCAACTTGAAAAGCGAGATTGATGTACTTTGGCGGCTTGAGGGGATGACTCTGGTCGAAGCCTATCTTGGTCCAGGGGTTTTCCCATCTGGCCGTGCCCGGTCGCGGTCCGTGCCACTTACCCCTGTTGACGGTTTCATTCACCACGTCCAGCCATTTCACATGCAGAAACTTATCATAGCGTTGGCAGAGTTTGCTCATGAAATCAACGAGACTCTTCTCCAATTCTTCCGCGCTGCGGTCGTCTTCTTTCGCCCAGCGTGAACACTGCGGACTGATGGGGCCATGTATGCGCAATACCTGCTTCGATTTAGCGCAGTGCGTCACCCAGTTATCTGCCAGTTCCCACTTCCAAACCCCCGGCTTCGGGTTGATGGTCGAGTGCTTAAAATCGTTCTCAGGAGTTACATAACTGAATTCACGGTCCAACGTGACCCCGGAGCCCTTGGCACGTTTCTGCCAACCGGTGGTACCTCCTATATAAACCTTGCCCTGCGGATATCTGTCCACCACGATCTCACGTAGTCGCCGCCCCTCCGGCGCGTCCGCTGCAGACAACAAGGCAGTGCACATCGCCAGTAGGGCCACGGTCAGTTGGCGGTGGCTCTCTCTTGCCATCTACTCGTCCTCGATCACGATTCTGAATCCCGTATTGTGCACCCGCTGCCAGGAAGGATAGCCGAGGCGAAAGGCCGCCCGGCAGCGCCGCGGCGCGTCGTAACAGGAGCCTCCACGCACCACACGCTCACCTTCAGCACCAGGGTCATTGCGCCCGTCAGCCTCGCGGTAGGGATAAGGGCGGTAGACAGAACGCGTCCATTCCGCGACATTGCCGTGCATATTGTGCAGGCCGAAAGCGTTGGGACTGTAACTTGAGACGGACGCAGTCACGACCTTGCCGTCATCAAATCTCCTTTCCGCAAATTGCCTGCCTTCGGAAATCAGCATCTCCGCATCACCGCCCACCACAAACAACTCTCGGCCTTTACTCTTACCTGTTATTCCTTTGTCCGCAAAGCTGCGGTCCGCCATGTTCGCATATACGGCAAAATCCTCCTGCAAACTGCCGAAGAAAAAATCTTGTTCCGATCCGGCTCTGCAGGCATATTCCCATTGCGCTTCAGTCGGAAGGCGCACGGCCTTGCCGATCTTCTTCGAGAGCCATGCGCAGAAGGCCTGGGCATCATCCCAGGATACCCGTAATGCCGGTTGTTCGTCAGCGTTTAGCGTCACTCCTTGGTCATCACTGCGCTGCAGGTGGCGCCGGCCGTAATAACGGCTGTCGTGCCCCGGCCTGAACAGCCTGAACTGGGCATTGCTGATCTCAGTGCTGGACATGAGAAAGCCCTTGCCGATCGTGATCGGCGTCATCGGGCCTTCGTCGCGCAGAGAATTGCCGGCGCCCATCATGAAACTTCCCGCCGGTATCCGACGCAGGGGGATGTCCAGCCCTCCTGGAAAAGGGATGCGGCCGACGTCGACGGAGATGGTTTTCTGCTTGCGGCCTTTTCCCGTGAGCTGAGGATGTGGCTTCGGTGGGCTGACGGCTTTCGGTGAGTCGTCGTACCGTTGCTTGTGAATCTCATCCATATTTTTCTGTTTGCTGCCGTAAAGACTGCGGTATTTCTTGCGCAAGTCGTAGACATTGCCGAGGGGGGCCCGGTCAAAGACGTCCTCCCAGCGGCCGTGGCAGGGGCCGTTTAGATCGATCCAGAGATAGAGTCGTCGCATATCGTCAGTCGTAAGTCCGACACCGTGGTGTTCTTTCTGTAGCATCTGTATCAGCGGACTGGTGTTGGCCGCGTATTCCCCGGGCGTAAGCATCGACACGTCATCACCCACGTTCACCCGGCGGAGGTAGGGGACAAGCGCTTCATAGGCCGGCGTGTAGGGAATAATCGTTTTACCATTGAAGGGCACCTTGTAGGCATCGTTCAAGCGTGTGTGATCCAGATAAGAAGGTTCCCGGCCGACATAATTCTTGCGTTCTGCCTTGGGGCGCAGGTCCGGGGCCTGCTTCTCGTCATGGCAGCTGACGCAGTTGCGGTTGAGCAGGGGTTGGATTTCACGTCCAAAATCAAATCCCCGCGGCGGCCCAAAGCAGTCCTGCAGTTGCTGGGGAGCATTGCGCAGGGCCATGCTGACGAGGGGTACCGGCGCCTCTTGGCTGTCCTCATGACAGCCCAGACAGGACATGCGCTCACCGGGCATGGCCGTCACCCAACTGCGCATGAGTTGCAGCGCTTGACCATGATCGTCAAGCAACTGAAAAGCAATGGGAGTATCAGCAGGAACCTGAAAAAGGGCGGACCCGTCCTTGTGTACGTTGGCCTCACCGATGACGCGCATCACATCCCAGGGGCCGCTCATGCCGATCTTGTCCACGCCGGCCAGGGTGGGGTAGCCAAAGTCATAGGAAATGACACGCAGTTTTGTGATTGTTCCCGCTGGAACCCCGTCCAGGCCGGGCCCGGTGTAAACATTCTGGATATAAACCGACGCGGAGTCTTTGCTGAGGTCGACCCGTTCCGGAAGTACTTGCGGGACCGGCCGCTCCCGCAGCAGCGCTGGTTTGAGGTAGGAATGTCGTGGATCGGTTTTGATCATGGTGACGTTGCCGTGGACATCGGCGAGACAGATGCTGAAATTCATGGTTTCCTTGCGAAGGCGAACACTGACGAGGGCGTATTGCTCGTCGATGGGGAAGGCGTGACTGAATTTCGGAAAGACATTCTCCGTCAGGCGATCCATGATGACTTCTTTATGTTTACCCGGTCGCCCTGTCACCACTGTCTCGATCATCTTTTTGCCGCCGTTCCCACGCGACGGGTTGAGAACCGCCAGGTAGCCGCAGCGTGAAGATCTATGGTAGCCGCCGATGATGCCTACGATTTTTTTGGATCCTGGGATTGCCTTGGGTGAGTAAATACTGTTCGGGTACCAGGTGTTGCTGCCGAAGAGCGCTTTCTGACCGCTGCCGTCAGGGTGCATGGCGATGAGTTGACGATTGAAGAGACGGTTCATGCCCGTGTAGTCCCAGCGATTAAACACCACTCGCCCGTCGTTCAGTACGCTGGGTTGCATGTCGTGGTCCTGATCGTAGCAGAGCCGACGAACTCCGCCGCCATCAGCGTTCATTACATAAAGGTTGGCGACTTTTTTTTCAATCCCGTGCCAGCATGGCACACCCTGAACCGGGGCATCGGATGCGAATATGATCTGGCCGTTGGGCAGGTAGCAGGGATCGTAAACGTTGACGTCGTTCTCGTTCTTGCTGACCTGGCGGAGGCCGCTGCCGTCGGTCCCGATCTCAAATATTTTCCAGGAATTCTCATGAGGCCTGGCGAAGAGCAGGCGCTTGGTGTCCCAGTGAAGGTCCAGGTCGGCGATCAGTGTCTTCGGTCTGGCCGGCACGATGCTCTTTTCCTTCATCCCCAGGCTTGACAGTTTCACGATGGACCCTGCCGCGCCCGCGTTCAGGTAGTTGCTCAAGGAAAGGTGGGTCTCCGGCAGGCCGATCGCCGCCATGGAGTTACTGTCGTTTTTCGTCAGTCTCTTCACCATCGTCACCTTGATGGCGACAATGCTCTGGCCCGCGAGAAGAGGGTGAGCAAGCAGGGCATCCCGTTTCAGTCGCCTCAACTTGGCCTGAAAATTCGCCGAAGATGTTCCCGCCTTCTGAAGTGCTTTCAGGCGGGCCAGATAGTCCTGGCCTTTGTAGTCGTCGGGGTATTTTTGCTGCAGATCAGTGATCGAACTGCTGAGTGCCTGCAGCTGCCACTCGTTGTAATCGGCCGCGGTCAGCGGCAGAGCGATGAGCAACGAAAGAAACACCAGCGCCCGCATTGCAACTGAACTCGGTTTTAGTGGCATATGTGTTCTTTCTAGCCCCACTGATCGCCTGATAGAATTAAACCCAAAAAGGACTAAAGGTCGCGCTGATGAAAATCAAGTTCAGTCACGTAAGTGTTGGAGGGGAAGCTTGTCTCCCTGCGACCTGTGCCAGTCCGCAAGTTTTTTCGCGTAGATGCGGCTTAAATGCGTGAAAAGAAGGCACATTGATCCTGTCGCGCTCGTACGGCAACACGCGCCGGATCAATGGGGTGTTTTTGAGTGATGATTTAACCAGTTCAATCAAGGCCGTGAGGGGGGCGCTCCTCCCACCTTTCATTGCGGCCGACAGTTGGGGCAATGATATAGTAGGGATACTTTTCGCGGTTGGCCGGTTTGGATAGGACTTTATTAGCCGCGCAATTACCCTGCCAGTTTTGATTACCCCGACCGCCTGAACCGGGTTCTGTTCCACATAGCGAAAGGCCGTGACCAGATGTTTGTAGTCCATAGGACAAGACAGCTACATCCGGCCTGGGAGGTTGATCGCATTCACTGTGCGTGTGCGCTCTTCGGTTTCGCTCCGTAAATGCCCTTTCTGCCAGGCTTTCGCGCGATAGGAGAATGCATCGCCCGTGGGCAGACACTTGAGGGGAGTGAATTTTGCGCTTACGGGCAGGCTGATTCGTGAAGTCGTGGTATCGGGAGTCTCGTGGCAACCCACACAGCTGCGTGTCTCTCCGGGGCGTGCATACATCCACACCAACTGGTTGCCCACGACACGCCTGTCACTGTCCAGTACCTGACAATGAACGAGACGATCGGCCGGAATCTCAACAAAGAATGAACCGTCAGAGGCAAGCGGCACGGTGCCCAAAACCCGAGCATGCGTGCCGGTGTGATTCTTCCAGGCCTCACCGCTGCTGTTCGTGTGCGTGTGATGCCGACCCGTCACCGGTTGACCCTCGATGATGCGAAGCAGTTTGCCGCGCGTTCGCGTCAGTTCCTCCTGGGAAGTCCTCGCCGAACTGCACATCAATCGGGCGGTGAAGGAATTGCTCCTCACCATTTGCGGCAGGACCGGCGGACGGGCGCGTCGCATTACCGGGCGTGCCTCAAAGTCAGCCCGCTTCGGATCATTGTAAATGAGGTCCAACCCGCCCGTGGCAAGGTCCATCAGGTAGAGTCCCAGGTCGACGTCCTTCCTGCTTTTTGCGCGCCGCGTGGCGGCGCACAAGGCTCGCTTCCCGTCAAGAGGGAATGGCGACGTCACAGCCATATCCTGGTGTCGGGGCAGGACACGTTCGCTCATGCGGTTGGGGCCGACAATGGTAGCGCCGCCCGTTGTTGCCACCATCACCGTTCCATTCTGCAGTCCCTGAGGCTGGGTCAGGCGCAGGACGCGGTGCCGGGAGGGGACCTCGCCCCAACCGCGCTCACCCGATTGCTGCGTGATATTCCGCCAGAATTCGCGCCGTTCCGGGCCGTATACCGTCTGGTTCATCGTCCCGTCAGGCCGCGTGGTCTGCACCGTGATCTCCGTCTTCAGGCGGGAATAAAAGAGGTCGAGCCGACTGAAAACGATCCCCCCGTCCGGCATGATGGCCGGTTCATTGTCTCGACCCAGGTTGAACCCGATACAGTGCATGCCGCTGCCGTCTCTGTTCATCACCGTCAAGCCCGTCGCGGGGTAACCGTGATACTCATCGCGAAGCCCGACTCGGCTGGAGGAAAAGACGATTCGCCCATCCGGGAGATAGGCAGGCTGAACGTCATGGTATGGCCCCTTGGTTAGCTGCCGAAGCCTGCGAGTCTTAATCTCAAGCTCGTAGACATGCCACCATGGATTCGTTTTCCCCCGGCGCGCAAAGACTGCGCGCTCACCATTCCAGGAAAGCTCGCAGTCAGCGACATAACCCTCAGTGAAGGTGGTCAGCGCGCTCACCTTGCCGGTGGGACCGACGGGTTTCAGGAGATAGAGGTTTTCGCCCAGCCTGTAGGTGGGACCGGAATCGGTGGTGGAATAGGTCTGCCGCCAGATATCAATCTGAAAATCGTTGGGCATGTCGTTGGAGCCTTTGATAAAGACCAGGGCCTCCGGCTCTGCTCCAGTCGGCGGCGCAGCGCTTGCCGCTCTGTTATCCCGGACTGAGGCCGGTAGGCTGTTGTCCCATTGCAGATTGCGTTTCCAGAGCGCTTCCCGGGCCAGCAGTCGGATGGAATGAAAAGGGTGATGCGCAGCAGCCGTTTTGAGAGCCGCGATGGCCGTCGGGTTGCCAATTTTGTCAAGAGACAAAGCAGCGGAGTACTGTACTTCCAGAACATTCCGATCATCAGTCAACATTCCGATCAGGAGTGGGACTTGTTCAGCGCTTCCCAACTCGCCCAGAGCACGGGTGAAGGCTTCTCGCCAGCATGGAGACGGGGCCTTATACTCGTCCTGCCCATACTTGCCCCCATTCTTGAAAAGAAAGTCGCCAAAATAGCCGTAATCCGCCTCGGTTTTAGAATTCTTGAGCAATGCTTCGATTCTGCTGACCGCGGATTTTTCCTTCATGAACATCAAGGTCTTCGCCGCGTTTATCCGCACCCAGCCGTTGTCATGTTGGAGACACTTTATCAGCCGCGGAAGCTGTGACCTGTCCCGGCAGAGAGCAGACATCCAGGTCGCCGCGAATGAACTGCCGCCGGGGCTCTGTTTGGCTTGGGCCAGGAGTTGGCTCCGAGTCTGTTCGGGTAACGAAAAATGGAAGGTGGGCGAGGAGTCGAATCCCAGCGCCTGAAAAGCAATTTCACAGATTTCCTTTCGCAGCCCCGCGCGGTCGAGCAGGTAGATGCAGATCTCTTGGAACGCTTGCCGGTCGTAGATCATCGCGCCGTCGAAATCGCTGGCCATGTTCACAGGCAGCAAGGGGGCGATGCGGAGCAACTTTGCGCGTATTTCTTCGCTCCTGAGCGGGAAACGGCTGAGCGCCAGTGTAATCACGTAGGCCGTCTCATACATACGGTCAATTGGCTCGAAGCCGGGCTTGTCATCCTTTGGGATTTTGGCCGGTGATTTCCTCACGATGCTCATCGCATAATGAGGGTAGACCGCAATCAGCGCTTCGGCGGAGGCCTCTCCACCAATATCGCCGAGGGCATCGGCTGCGTACCTGGCCCACTGCGGATTCTGTAGAAGAGCGATCAGCAACTCCTGACCCTTTGCGCTATTGAGACGTCCAGTTGCACGGATCGCCGCCTGCACCATCAATTTCTCTTCTTCCTTGCCGACGGTCCTTGAGACATAAGGAGTCAAGGTCCCCCTAACCGTCTCTGCTGCCCCCTTTCCTCCCAGGCTGCCCAGTGCCCGCAGCGTCCGTTCGCGTGCCAGAAAACTCAAGACCGGGGCGGACTCCTGACGCTTTTCAAAAACACTCAGACTGAAAAAGGTGGTGGGATAGATCGGCCGCTCGGAGGCATAGGAGGTAATTCGCACAAAGCGCGCATCGGTTTGCTTGAAGTCCACGGTCAACTTTGGTGGCGTCAGCGCTTTCTGGCGAAACAGTTCGCGGAACTCGATACCATCTGTGCTGACCGAGAGACCGCAGTCGGTCATGCAGAAGCCTTTGCCGTATTGTTCAACGCTGACGGATGAAATGGATTTCAGACTGCCCAAGTCAACGGTGCAGTGTTGGGGAAAATCGACCTGTTTCGTCTGCCAGAAAGCAGCGGAACCATCAGTTAAAACAGTCGGGGGGCCTTTATAGGTGGAAGAGGCACTTACGCTGCAGTTCTGAGCCAGATCTGGAGACAGACTCTGGAGTAGCCCCGAGAGTTGGCTGGGCGCAACGCCCGCGTCGGGCAGATTCCTGTACCAAGTACGCCAGACCTCCGCCTGCTGTCGACGTTGCTTCTCGGCAGCGTGAGAGGCGAAGGGAAACTCCATACCCGTCAGATTGGTTAAGGCCACCCAAGCCGCCTGACGAACGCTCCAGTCAGAATCGTCCAAGGCCTTCAGCAGGACCGGAAGCTGCTCTCGGCCCCCGCACCAGCCGAGAGAGAGGCAGGCATTGCGCCGTGCGTCAACCGAGCTGTCGCCCATTGCTTTGCTGAGTTCGTCCGCGGCCTCATAGGCACGCAGAAACCCCAGTTTCTCGGCAGCAGCAGACCTCAACTTCTCATCACTGCTGCTGAGCTGCACCCTCAGTTTTCTGATATGTGTCTGATGCAGCGAGAGGTCTTCTCCCTGAATCTGCTGGGTAAAACAGCAACAAACCAAGAACAGACTGGAACAGGTGATCTTCCTCATTAGGCTTTCCTCAATAATGTACCCTGTTAAGCTAAACTTAGGTCCCGCAAAGCGTTGCGCTATGTCTTTAAGATGTGATCGAATATGAGTTCTGGCAGAAGCTGGATCGCGAAACACAGATCATACCGACGCCCGCAGATGGTTGTCCCTGTATCCATCTTGTCCCTCATCTCCTGTGCCTGCCTGCTTCGCCCATCCGCCATTCGAGGATCCCGCCGGAACGGCCTTTTCGGAGCTGGACCTCGATGCGCAGGGCATTGGTCGTCACCGGGTTGAAGGTTACTCGGTTGTACTTGTCGACATCGGCGGTGTAGGTCGACGCGCCGGTGACCGGCTTGAAGGTCACGCCGTCGCGATAGAGCAGCCGCCAGGAATCGGGGACCCAGCA
Organism: Verrucomicrobiales bacterium; assembly: GCA_002686755.1. Classification (GTDB taxonomy): domain Bacteria; phylum Verrucomicrobiota; class Verrucomicrobiia; order Limisphaerales; family UBA1096; genus UBA1096. The sequence continues at coordinate 14,134 of NYYJ01000046.1, read as the reverse complement.
GCCGCCGGTGTCGCGGTCGTCAAACCAATAGACTTCGACACGGTCAACCGTGGCGGGCTCGTCTAGATCGTACTGCACCCATTCCTTCGAGCCCAGGTGGCTCCACCATGTGTGCCGTGGAATGCTCAGGTCGTGGGAGTTGGGCGGCTCGATCTGGTCGTTCAGTGCGGCCGGTTCGTCATTCCTGTTGCAGTGAGAGACGGATACCTTGGCTCTACTTGCTATGGTCGGGCGAGGGACCGGCTGGACCTGTTCGGGATCTTCTGCCAACCAGACTGTCATCGCGCCGCCCGCGCGGTTATCCCAAGCGTAGTAGGGAATCGCCAGCAAATCGACCGGCAACCGCCCGTCCGAGTCGCCCATGCGCACGGCCGCCTTGCCGCGGATGACCGTGACTCCGCCGAGCAGGTCCGTCCGATGATGGGCCACCAGTTCGGCGTCCGGCGGCAAGAACATCTGGTGTACGGCTGCATCATGGTCCACTGCTTCGACACAATAGACGATGGGGCCTCGCTGCAAGGCGACTCGATCTCGATCGGCCGCAACCTTGGAATGAGCACGAACCCGCTCGATCGGCATCGGCAGATCCAGTTCGATCGTGTCCCCGGCCTGCCATTTTCGGTTCAGTCGCAGGTAACCCCGGTCCAGCGTCGGGCCCTGAAGCTTTTGTCCGTTGATTGCCACGGCCACATCCGACGCCTTGCCCGTACGATAGAGTCCGCCGGGCGTCTCCGCATCGCGGCACCAGCCAGGGATTCGCAAGTACAAGTCGAAGGAGGTCGCTTGCTCCGGTGCGATCATCAGGCGGACCTTGCCGTCCCATGGGTACGAGGTCTGTTGCGTCAATGAGACGTCCGTACCGCCCACCTTCAAATGCGCCTTTCCTGCCGCGTACAGATTCACGTAGACCGAGCGGTCGTCGAATGCGTAGACGAACCGGCCGATCTGAGGATAGATGCGGACCACGTTGCTCGGACAGCAGGCACAACTGTACCATGGCTCGCGGCGATAGTCGCCGTTCGCAGCCAGCCGGTTCTGGTAGAAGAACTTCGTGCCTGACAGACTCAAGCCCGAAAGGAATCCGTTGTACAGCACCCGCTCCATCACGTCGGCATACTCGGCATGCGGTTCGATCAACAGCATCCTGTGGGCCCAAAGCGCCAGTCCGATTTGTGCGCAGGTTTCCGAGTAGCCCGTGGCGTTGGGCAAGTCGTAGTCGGGCCCAAATGCCTCACCCCGGGCTGTGGCTCCGACACCGCCGGTGACGTACATTTTGCGATGCGTCGTACTTTGCCAAAGTCGGTGCAAAGCTGCCAGCAACTCCTCGTCGCCGGTCTCCAGGTACAGGTCTGCCATCCCAACACAGTTGTACATGGCCCGAACAGCGTGGCCCACAATCTCGCTCTGCTGGCGAACCGGAGCGTGATCCTGCGAATAGCTCCCATACAACTTGTGGCCCTCGACGTTACCACGCTGATCGATAAAGAACTGCGCCAGCTTCAAATACCGCGTCTGGTCCGTGACGCGATAGAGCTCAATCAGAGCCAGTTCGAGTTCTTGATGTTCAGGCACCATCATCTGCTTGCCGGGTCCAAAGACCGAATCGATGTGATCCGCCAGTTTCGAGGCCACGTCCAACATGTTCCGCTTGCCGGTTATCCGGTGATGAACCGCCCCGGCTTCGATCATGTGCCCCATGCAGTAAAGCTCATGGCGCGCGTTGGAGTAGATGTTTTTGAAACGCTGATTGGCGTTGTCGATCGTAAAGAAGCAATACAGATACCCATCGGGCTGTTGAGCGGCCGCGATCTTGGCGATCACGGCGTCCGTCAGTTCGTCCAGCTTGGGATCTGCCTTCAAGCCTAACTCGTAGGCAGCTCCCTGCAGCACCTTGTAAACGTCCGAATCGTTAAACCAGATTCCCTCAAACGCACCTTCCATCTGTCCAGCCGCCTTGGCGAAATTGCTGATCCGGCCGGTTTGTTCACAGATATTGAAGCAATAGGGCAGCGTGATCTCGCGACACGTTTTCATCCTGGGTGCCCAGAATTCGTCCTGGATTTGAACTTGGGCAAGCGGCACGAGCGCGAGCTTTTTCTTACTGTCTGCCAAGCCAGTCTCCGCGAAAACGGACACTCCAGCCAGCACGATTGCACCAATCACGAGTCTGTTCAACTGATAGGAATTTGCTTTTCGGCTTAACACTAATCCCTCTGACACCACCATAGCGCCCTGACAATATTTCGCCCACTCGGTCTTCTCATGCCGCTGCGGGTTGCAAACCTGCGTTCCCTTGATTGCAGCTTGCTGCTCTGAAGATCACTTGGGCACGGGTCGGAAATCGGGGTGATCCCGATACTTCACGTTGCGTCGTCCGAAGTAGCTGCCGTAGTATGGAGAATTGGCGTCGATCCAGGTGACCAGCTTGATGAATTCAGGCTTGGAAAGGTCTACCCCCTCATGTCCCTCGCGAATCAATCGAACAAGCTTGCTGACGTGGGAACCCAGGGTGTAGGGCGCGATCGGTGAGGCGTCCCCGGTTTTCGGTTCGTTTTCATGAAACACCTGGACGAAGTTCCTGCTGAGCAAGTTCTCGTAGGAACGGTTGAACAGGGTGGTCAAATCACCGCTCAAATCGACATCCCCTTCCTCTTTCACCGCGTTATGGCACCGGACGCAATGCCGGTCCAGGATCGGTTGCACATCAGTCACGTAATGAATCGGGCGTGGCCCGCTGTCGCCGGGTTGCGGTTCCAGTTTGTTCGGTCCATGGCGCAAGGCAAGCAGGGGCTTGTTCCCCGGTGTCCATTGTTGCGAAGTGTGACAACCAATGCAGGAGCGTGANTCGCNCNGANGCAGATTCACAAACGNTCGCATTCGCTGCACTTCCATGAAATCCGCGTCCAACGCCTGAAAGAAGAGGTTGCGGTCCGGTGGGACGGTGAAATGCGCCGAACCATCCGCTTCCACTGGCACGATGCCCAGCACCCGTTTGGCGTGAAGGCTGCCATTCATACTGATCACCGCGTGTTGCTGATATTTGCTGTCCCCGCTCCAGAAACGCCTTGCCGCCCAGGGCCGTGCCAACGTTTCCATCACTCGGAGGTACTTGATTCTCCCGCGCTCCACTCCGTTCAATCCCATGTATACGTCCGACATGACGAGGGGGGCCGCGGCTTTGCCGGAGTCTCTCGATGACGCCACGACGGGTGGTGCTTTCCTCGGCCGGATCGGCAGCGGCTGCCAGCAGGATATCGATGGATCGCGATGAATCGGAACCCGGTTTCCGAATTCATCCAACAGATAGATTCCGTAGCCGGCAAGATCGTTAAACTCGCGGTCCGGGTTGCAGACGACCAGGTAGAACTTGTCGTCAAGAGGACAGGCATCCGTGTAGAGCGGTCCCTTGGTGTCCCGGCGCCAGTGACCATTGCGCCGGTGGAAGTATCCGTACTCGGTTCGCACATCGACATTTGGAGTGATGTAAGTCATGGCATTGCGGGTGCGAATGGACTGCCGGGTGTCCAGACGTATGACTGTTCCGACCCCCAGCGGCATATGCGGCGCGCCAATGACTACAAAACGGTTATTCATTCCCGGGATGGCCCGACCGTGCAGCATGGTGTCCGGAAAGGTGATGTTGTTGCCGAATATCTCTGTTGAACCACTTCCGTCCGGGTAGACTGCCCAAAGGCATTTGATCACCACGTCCGGCTTGTCCACATATTCCCAGCGCGTATAAAGAATGCGCCCGTCGTTCATGATGCTGGGTGATGCTTCGCTCAAAGGACCGCTTGAAAGCACCTCCATGTTCCCCCCATCGGCATCCATCCGATAGAGCGCCGTGGTGGTGAACAAATCAGGCGCATCACAGAGAACACCGCGCTCGCATCGTGTGGAGACAAAACAGATGCCGCCGTCGGGCAGATAGCAGGGATGCATGTCGTCGGTATGGTGCTGGTAGGCTTGGTCAATCTTGTATTTGTTGATGCGCGATGCTTCATCCGGAGGATCGAAAGTAATTTGGTGAAGCCCTTTCCCGTCCACACCCACTTCCCAAATCCGAAATCCTCGTCCCACCTTCGGTTTGTAACCAAAGACCGCCCGCTTGCCGTCGAACGACAGGTCAACGCGTCCGAAGATCCCACCGTTCAACTCGGGCGCAAGTTCAGTCACCGTTCCATCCGCCAATGACAAGACACACAGGTTCCCGCCAAAGTGTTTACAACCATTGATGAAATCGGTGTAGTAGTGATTGGATTGGTAGGTGTAGCGTTTGACAAACAGCAGTTTGTTGAACCGTATCAGCGGATTATTGGTGACCAGGGCTTCAGTCTTCAAACGCTCAATCTCCTCGGCAGCCTGGGGCAGGGTCTTCAACTTGCCTTCCAGCATGGTTAGGCGCTCCAGGTAGTCCTGGTGTTCAGGATAGTCATAGCGTTCTCCAAGGTAGGAAATCGCCTTTCGCGTTCCGGCTATGTTCAGTTCGGCCAGTCGTTCCCGGGATTCTGCCGTGGGATCACGAAAGGGATTCTTCTTCGGTGGCGATTGGCTCGTGGAGACCGTTAATCCTTTCAGATGAGGCATGAATCCGGCGCTGGTAATGCGGATGGTGTTCCGGCCGTGGTTCAGTTCTAGCGGGCCATAAGTTTGCCACCGAAGATCGGGGGTGAAGAAGCCGCCAGTGGATTTGTTGAGCACCTTGTCCGGATGGTCCTTTCCGTTGATGCTCAATTGGCAGGGGCGTTGTTCCCCCGAGCAGTAGTAGAAATGGACCGAGTAAAGCCCACCTTGAACATGGACCGTCCATTCCATGAATCCGTTCTTTCCCTCGCAAAGGGTAAGATTGTCGAAGGCGGCGTATTCGGGGGCCACATTGGGTGAGCGCACAGAGAGCGCGTGGGCGGGAACACTGGCCTGTTCAGCCCGGAGAGCAAACAAACCCGGGAAAAACAACAACAGGCTGAAAAATAATCTCACGAGCCTTTCATGGGCAGTCCCGGTTCTGTGATTCGAAAAGCCATTCTCGCGTGAATTGTCTGGAACCGAACTCACAATCGGGGAGCCTTACCCTGTCCGGTCTGCGGCGACTTGACTTGCATCAAGCTTGCAACTGATTGTCACGCCGTTCAGCGGTTTACCGCATGGGGGCGATTAAAACTACCGCCGGCCCCCCGGGCCGAATTCTTGACCGGCAGCTTCAAGCGGTCGACGAGGGAGATCTTGGGATAACCCAGGGATCCCAGGGCAGAACTGATCTCATCCAGAATCGCGGGATCATCAATCGTTGCGGGCATCTTCCACTGCACGCCGTCAGCAATCTTCTTCATGATGCCCCGGAAAATCTTGCCTGATCGTGTCTTTGGCAGACGCTCAACGGCCGCAACCAGTTTAAACCCGGCTACCGGTCCGATCTTCTCGCGCATGAGACGTGTCAGTTCTCCGGCCAGCTCATCGTCTTTCCGGTTCACGCCTGAGTTCAACACGACCAATCCCAGCGGCAACTCACCTTTCAGGTTGTCTTTCACGCCAATGACAGCGCACTCAGCCACATCCGGATGTGCGGTCAGCACTTCCTCCATTGCCCCGGTCGAAAGCCGGTGTCCGGCGACATTGATCACATCGTCGATGCGGCTCATGATCCAGAGGTAATCATCCGCATCCTTGAACCCGGCGTCGCCCGTGAGATAAAAACCGTCGAATTGACTGAGGCAGGCATCGACATAGCGTTGATCTGCCTGCCAGAAGGTTGTCAGTGTCCCTGGAGGCATTGGCAGTTTGACGACGATCGCACCGATCTGGCCGGTGGGCACGTTCTTGCCGTCATCGGCCAGCACGCGAATATCGTAGCCTGGCACGGCGCGGGTTGGTGACCCCGGCTTAATCGGCAACTGTTCGATGCCGAGGCAATTCGAGGCCATTGGCCAGCCGGTTTCCGTTTGCCACCAGTGATCGATCACCGGCACGCCCAGGGTTCGTTCGGACCATGCCAGCGTATCCGGGTCGCAACGCTCACCCGCGAGGAACAAGGCCCGAAGTCCGGACAGGTCGTAAGGTTCAACACAGGTTCCCTGGGGATCCTCTTTCTTGATCGCACGGATCGCTGTTGGAGCGGTAAACAGCACCTGCACCTTGTGGTCGGCAACAACGCGCCAGAACGTACCCGCATCTGGAGTTCCCACCGGTTTGCCTTCGAAAAGCACCGTGGTGTTGCCGCTCAGCAATGGTGCATAGACGATATACGAATGCCCCACCCCCCAGCCAATGTCGGAGGCGGCCCAATAGACTTCCCCCGGTTTGACGCCGTAGATGTTCTCCATCGACCACCGCAGTGCCACGGCGTGACCGCCGTTGTCGCGAACCACGCCTTTGGGCTGCCCTGTCGTTCCCGATGTGTAGAGAATGTACAACGGGTCGGTTGCGGAAACCGACACACATTCCGCCGGTTCAACCCCGGCCAGCGCTTCATCCCACTCAATGTCGCGTCCGGCAACCAGCTTCGTTTTGATCTGCGGACGCGAAAAGACAATGCAGCAATCGGGCTTGTGGATGGATAGGTCAAGCGCGTTGTCGAGCAGGCTCTTGTAGCAGACCACCCCCTTTGGCTCTATTCCACAGGTTGCGGCAATGACGACCTTAGGCAGCGCGTCATCGATACGGGCAGCCAATTCGTTTGCTGCAAAGCCGCCGAAGACAACCGAATGCACAGCCCCGAGGCGTGAGCAGGCCAGCATCGCGATCACCGCCTGCGGAATCATCGGCATATAGATAATCACGCGGTCACCATGGTCCACACCCTGTCTGCGCAACGCACCGGCAAACTCCGCGGTGGCGTCGCGCAACTCCCGGTAGGTGAAGCGAGACACGGTGCCGGTCACCGGACTGTCGTGGATCAATGCAACCTGATCCGCCCGTCCGCCTTCGACGTGCCTGTCCAAGGCATTGTAGCAGGTGTTCAGCCTGCCTCCGGTGAACCAGCGATAAAAAGGCGCATTCGAATTGTCCAGGACAGTGTCCCAACGCCGTTCCCAATCGATCGCCTCCGCCGCCTTCGCCCAGAACGTCGACGGATCAGAAATTGATGCCTGAAGTGTCTGCTCGATCGTGTCACTCATTCTTCTGTCTCCGATTACCTCAAGAACATTGTTAAGGCCCCTCAATCATTATTTCTTTGGCCACATTGCGCATGGTGCCCTTCAGTTTCAGGCGGGTGTCACCGAAGCCGTGGTAAACACGAATCCGCTTTGATCGGCTTAAGGGCTGGGCGTCGAGACTTCTCAAGGTGAAGAACGCCGGCTCGTCGTAGTGCAGTCCGTTCCAGTTCAGAGCATGAAAAGCCACGAAGACGGGGGATTCAATCAGGAACCCGAACGGCGGCAACTCGATTTCCTCGCCTGATTGGGATTTGTATAGATAAGGGAGGTGGTCGGCATTGACTACGACCGCGAGGGCATCAGAACCTTCTCCAAAAAGGGAGCGGCGCACCTTGTAGTCTGAAGTCAGGAACTCGAACTCTGTCATTGTTGACTGCGAGGTGAGTTCGTTGAGTGGCGAGAGGATTTCATAGGTGTTCTTCACGAACCGGTCGAGAGGATGGAGATCTTCAGCCCACCCCTGATCAGCGTGGGTGAACACCGCGGGATCCATTTGGTTCTGCACGGGTGATTGCTCCAAAGGTTGGAATGTAATTTTGTCCGAATCGATTTTGACTCGGCCAACGCGGCAGCGGCTTTCCCCGTCCAGCGGACCTTCCAGAGCTGCCCTGGAACCATTGAGCGAACGGAAGAGTCCCATGCGAATCTCGAATATGCCGGTCAACCCTGTCGGGACTATGACCTCGAACGGTCCCTGCCGGACTTCGCCGGGTTGCCAACGGGTGGTTGGGGCATGATCGTTCTGAAACTTGATGTTGCCTGCTTGATCGGTGAAATGAACGAAGACACGCCAGTTGGTCGGAGGTGTCTCCTTGACCGACCATTGGTAGGTGACGCTGAACCGGTCGGGCGCCGTTTGTTTCAAGTCTGCGATAGCAGGGCGCAGCGGCATCGGGGTTTGCTTCTTCGGGCCGGGTTCTTTCCAGTAGAGGTGCTGGGGAATGTTGTGATAGTGGAGGGGGCGTCCGATGCTGATGTGATGGAGCACGTAATCCGCCGCCTTGGCCGGGTCATAGCCGTATTTTCCATATGCGGCGATGCAGTCACGGTAGACCATCTCAAACAGGGGAATGGCCACTCCGCCCACTTTCGTCATTAGATTGGCATTGTGATAGTGTTGACCGCTCACCCCGGTCAGTCCTTCGAAGAAATCGCTGTGCGGGATGGCCCATTCCCGTCCACATTCGCTTCCGAACATGCCGAACAGTTCGCGGGCGTAATCCGAGATGGCCTGTTTCCATCTCATATCATCCCATCGAGTGAGCCGGTGTTTCGGATCGAAGCACTCCGTTAATCCGGCGGCAAAGGTTGTGTCGATGAAATAGGCGCAGTCGCCGACGAGTTCTTTTACGGCCGGCAGGTTTTGCGGGCGCCTGGCCAGTTCGACCGCTTTCCGGGAACAGGTGAGATAAGCGCGACCCCCGCCCCATTTACCACCTTGAGCCAGGCTGCCGTCGCGGTGTTTCGTGAGATAACTCTCATCCCAGGAAGGGGAATCACGGTACATGTCCTGGTAATTGTCGTGGAGGCCAAAGTGGTAGCCGAGTTTACGAACGCGTCGGGCACAGTCAGACAATCCCTCGTTGCCGCCGCATTCGGGCGCGGCGGGCAGAATGTCCGGGTGCTGATTGTCGTAGCCGCGATGGATCCAGCCTCCCATCAGGAAAAGAACCTTCTCCAGCTTTAAATCGTTCTTTAGGTGTTCGGCGATCTGAGCCGCTTCATCGAACGTCCAGTTCACACGGACGGATAGTTCCTGGTTACTTTTGTCGTTCATCCGTCGGGTGAGGATGCTCCAGAGTTTGTAGTTGATGGCGCCGAAGAGTTTGGCGCGTTCCGGGTGTCCCTTCAGCTTCTCCTTCCAGGTGACGAGTCGACCTTTTTCCCTGGCGATCTATCGATAGGCCTGAGCGATGGTGATGTGATTCCCGTTGCCTAGGAGGTGTAGTTGGAAGGAATTGGCCGATTGACGAAGTTCAAGCGATGGAGAGAGCACCTGCCGTCCCTTGAAACGTCCCTCGGCGGGTAGGACACTCTTGGTTCGGGCTTTGACATAGGGATCATGCCAGGTGAGGAGCGCTGCCGCGCCCCTTTTTGCGATACCTAACATTTCCATGTGGCAACCTTCATAGGCGAACGTGTCGAAGTCATGGGTGAAGGCCAGGCCGGTGTCTGCGGGCAACAGCATTCCTTCCCGCACCGGGACCAGGAGGTAGCCCTTCTCCGTGTCGGTCACCCAGAGGGCGTCTTCCAGGAGGCGGACATGTTCAACCGCCAGGGCCTTGTCAGCCCGGTAGCTGAACTGCAGAGCCTTGCCGCCTTTGAGTACTTTAATGTGAACAGTGAGGGTGGCGTTCGGCATGGCCGGCAGAGGACGAAAGACGGCCTCCAGAGTGTCCTTCGCGCGCCGAACTTCACATTGGGCGAGACTCAGTGATTTGCCTCCCGCCCGGACTACGCCGAAGCGGGGTTCGAAGGGATTGGAATGCCAGGAGGCATTGGCTTGCTTGTCGACGATTGTGTAGCTGCCGTTGTCCGGCCAGATCTGGAACTGAACCGAAGAGGTTTCAAGGGTTGTTGGTTTGGCTGCGGCGTGGAAGCGAGGTATTGCCGTGGTGAGTAGAAGAAGCAGGGAAAGGAGGATTGTGCGAGAATGCATTTCGTAATGATGCGTGGGGCGAATCGCTAAAGCGAACGGTCTTTCCGGAAGCGATAGTCCGGCCAAAGGGGACAGTTCAGGTCGACCCAGCCCTTGAGCACGCGTAATTCCTCCGACTTGAGGGTAACTCTCTCGTGCTGTTTATCGCCCAGAATCTTGAAAAGGCGGCTCTGGGACGTGCCGAACGAGAGGGGTTCGGCCTTAAAATGTCGCGAACCGTAGTGCCAGTCGAAATAGTGCACCCATCCCCCCGTGATCAGGGAGCGGTAGGAAGCGGGTACGCGGTGGGTGTCGCGGATGCCTCGCAGATCGAATTTCGACTCCGACTTGGTATCATGGCAGTGGACGCAGTTTGCGTCCAGAACGGGCTGGACGATCCGTTCGTAATCGAAGGGCACCGCGCCCCACGGCGGCGGTGTAAGTGTCTGCACGGTCTTGGCCAGTGCCTGGCCAGTGTGCCTCAAAGGTGTGGCGTGGCGGGCGTTGTGGCAACCGACGCAACTGCGTTGTTCGCCCGGCTGAAGTTGGACCACACTGCGCATGCGTTGCACCTCGTTGAAGTCCTCGTCAAGCAGGTGGAAATAGAGCACTTTGCCAGCCGGCGCGGTGAAGCTCACTGAGCCGTCTGCCGCGATGGGAACCGTGCCAAGCAGTGTCTTGGCCACGTAGCTGGGCCAGCCGTTGCGTTCGGTAACCGTGGCCGATCCGTCCTCCGCCCGGGCGGCGCTGCCGACCCGGAAGGCATGCGGCTGCAGCGCGTTGGCCGTCCGGGTGGAGTAATTTTGGCGCGGGCCATGCACCAGGTGAATCGGGGTGGCATAGAAATCCTGAAAGCTTGGATGCGAGCTGCGATACTCGCCGTAGTCCAGTTTTTCCAGAGGGGCCGGCAATTCTTGGGAAACCTGCAGATACTTCGCCTGGCCGCGGGCGACGGTCGAGCCGAGGCCTTCGTAGACGTCCTGGACCATGAACTGGCCGAGCCCCTGTTGCGCGAGGACCGGGTCGCGTGTCTCTGGCAAGACCGGCGGACGCGTGCGGGCGTGCAGCGGCGAGGGCCGCTTGCTACTGATCGACGGGTCGAAATAAAGCAGTTCCCGATTTCCGAATCGGTCAATGACATACAAGCCCCAGTGCGACTGTCGGCCGGGATTGTGACTGACTAGGAAATGATCGCGCGAGATTGGCTCCGGATCGCGGAAGGTTTCGTGGTGAGACCGGTCCATCTGGTAACACGGCCGGGTATCGGGTGTGATGCTTGTGATGGCCGCCGTGTCGAACAAACCCTTGTTAGGATTGACCAGTGCGATAGGCCCCTGGTGGTCGCCGTGGGAGATGAGCGTGCAGACGATTTCCCGGCTGCCTGGCACCTCGCGCGCATGGCCGTAGCAGTAAGGTGTATTGTTGCCGAAGACCAGCTTGGGGTGGGTGCCATCGGGACGGATGGACCAGAGCGTGTGGCCGAAATCGGCCCCCTTGTCCAAGTACTCTGAGCGGGTCCAGAGAATCCGCCCGTCACGCATCATGGCCGGATCCCATTCGCTCAGATTCGCGTGAGAAAGCCGGCGCAGATCTGTTCCATCGGGTTGCATGCGGTGCAACACATAGGCCTGCGGCTCCCAGCAGAGGAACCGCGCAACGCAGCGGGTGGACATGAACCCCAGTGCGCCGTCAGGCAGCGAGACCGGATCGAAGTCGTGGAAAGGGCCCTCGGTCAACTGGCGCAGGCCGCTGCTGTCAGCGCGCACGGACATCAGATGCCAGTAAGACTGCCAGCCGTTTACCTCGGGCTTATCCGGCCGGTAGGCGAAGTAGATGGTCTGTGCATCGAAATCCGCCACCGGGTCGCGCACGATACCTGCGCCGCCGTCAAAGAGAGTCTCCACTTCCGCTCGCGCGGGATTCAATCGTCCATCGCCGTCGTGTGGGATTCGGAGCACGCAGATTCCTCCACCGGATGCAAACAGCGAATCCATATGCTCGCTGTAGTTGTGCGAAGGATGAAGTGGGTGGCGCTTTGCAAAAAGCACACGCTCGAGCGGCGCGAGTCCGGGATCGCGGAAAAAGAGTCGGCGCTTGGCCTTCCGCGCCGCCAGGAAGAGCGCGTCCGAACCCGCTCTCGCCGGATCCTCCGCCTGCCGGCGGAACTCGGTGAGTTCGGCCTGTTCCCGGTTGACGTCGAGTCCCAGCGTCGTCAGCCGTGCGAGCATCTCCTCAAACTGGACAAGCGTGCGCTCCAGCGGCGCCAGCCGTGACAGACGTCCCCAGTAGGGCGGCCCATCGGGCACGGCGGAACGATCGTTCACGAAAGGGGAAAGGTAGTCCTTCGCATCCATCCGGCTCCATGTGTCCCGTTCCCGCAGGAACGCGTAGGTGACGGCGCCAGCCCAGGTTGGCTCCGGCAACTCCATCATCGGGAATCTCAGATTGGGCTCGGGCAGGCGCAGTTCACTGACCGTGCGCTTTAACGCCCCGGCCTTTTGCCAGGTTTGCCCATCGGGCGAGAGGCACACCTCTGCCTCCAGAATCTGCCGGTCTGTAAACCGGCTGTTCCGATCGCGCGACAGGACCACCCGAGCGACCCGGGCGGGTTTAGGCAACTCGATCTGCGCCCACTCTTCGCCCGTCGTGGCTGCAATCCAACTGTGGTCGTTGCCGTAGAGACCGTCGTTGAGATGCGCCACGGCATGAATGGCGTAACCGGGAAGGAGTGAGGAGGCACGGGGGACTGCGCCACGGCTGGCCAGGGCGAGGTTGGCGGGCGAGTCCGGCCCGTAAACCTCGAGTTCGTCGATGCACGGCTCGTTGCCATGCGATCGGCGGATGACCAACCGCACGAAGCGCGCCTCTTGCACCGCAAACTCGATGGAGGTGGCCAGGGTGTTGGTCTGTCGGTCCAACGTGCTTTTCGCCGCGTGTGCGGCAAACGCCTCTTCGGTGATTTCGCGGCGGCCTTGGTCAGTCCGGTTGGTCGGCTCCGTGGCGGAAGCGGATTGAAAGGGAAACAGCAGCGCCAGCGCCGGGATCCACGAGGCCGCACAGCGAAATGGAACAATGTCTTTCATTGGAATTTTCTGGGTTGGGGTTTTATAGATTGCTGGGGGGATTATCCGGTCGAATATCGTCCGGTTCATTGATGATTCCGCGACCAATCAGCAAAGACTGCACGCGGACCCTTGTCCGGCGAAAGCCGCACACTCGTACCATCGGGAAAAATCGCCGTTTTCTCTTCGTTACCCGGTGCTCGGGAAAGATCCCGGCCAACGATCTCCTCTTTCCATTCCCTCGTTGGCTTATAGCTGATTTGCGAAAAGAACACAGACATCCCGGCCAATTTCTCTTCCGACCAATTGTCCGTCCGCTCACCCATGAACGTCAGAGCCACGGCATGGGCAATCGCAGCGGGATCCGTGCTTTGAACCGCTCGGCCGGAGTCAGGCTTTTTTGATTCACGAACGGATTGGCACCAGAATCCCCCCCTTCCACAGCTGCCAAGGTGGCCGCATAAACAAACGTTAACATCAGGGAGAGAAACGATTTCACTATCGGCATTCCTATGCCTGAAGTGTACTTGGAATATCGCTCCTCCACACAGAATTCGACCGTTATTTGTCCAGCACCCCCCATTGATGCCGCGTCTATAGGACCTCACGGGATCCGGGCTATGACTTGAGTCAACCCTTTCATGTTTTTACAGAGATAATTCCCCGACTGGGGCGCCTTTTTCAGGATCGGACCAACTGCGAAATCATTCCGAATTCGAGTTGATTCGGTTGGTCAACCGAATCAACTCGAATTCTGAATAATTTTTCGCAGTTGGTTCGTTCTGATGGAGCTGATAGAGTTTCTCCAAGAGGCAACCTCAGAGGCCCCAACTGAATGTCCGAGTCGCTTATGGAAGCCGTCTAGAATCTTATCATCTATTCTGTTTGAGATGACATCTTCATTGAACTCAGCTTTGCTGGACAGATAAACGATCATTAGGTCGGTTTGATTCTGAGGCAGCATCCTATCCGAGAAGAAACCGCACACTTCGAGGTTTTGATAAGGGGCCGTTGGAGACAGGTGGTCATCTAAATTTGAGGCTGTCTTTGGAGGTTCAGATAAATCAAAATCGTTGCCGCAAACAGAGATATTCGCCGTTTTCCATATGTTTTAGAGGTTTTTGGTGTAGAAGCCGAAAAAGTGTGACCAAAGGTGTGACCGAGAAAACACCAAAAAGTTTAGTCATTGGTAATCAATAGGTTAGAGACGCCTGTAATGAAACACCTCCTACTCACAACAATCGCAGCCGTGGTGCTGGTGGTGTGTGCGGCGCAATAAT
>NYYJ01000045.1 GCA_002686755.1 Verrucomicrobiales bacterium | reverse complement strand
TCATGCCGGTGGACGAACAGCTCGAGCAACACAGATACGCCGCAGGTCAGCCAAAGGGCGATCCAAAACTTGCGGCTGACCGTGGGCTGGTCGGGAACGAACGGTTTTTGCGGTTCACTCATCGGCTTACGAACAGTTCAGCAAACGTGTCGGCGAACCGGAACAGTTCGCTGGAAAAGAAAAACAGCAGCAGGCACCCGGCGGAGGTGATGAACAACGGGACGACTGTCATTGGCGGCGGTTCCTTGGCCTTGGCCAAGCGGGCCGGGTCGCTTGGTTTGGCGAAGAACGCCTTGTAGATAACCGGGAGAAAATAGGCGGCGTTGAGCAGGGAACTGCTCAGGAACACGGCGAACGCCCATTGCTGCCCGGAACTGAGCGAGCCGGTGAGCAGGTACCATTTGCTGATGAAGCCACCGGTCGGCGGCAGGCCGATAACGCACAGTGAACCGATAAAGAACGCGGTCATCGTAAGCGGGAACTTGTGGCCAAGACCGTGAATCTCGCTGATGCACTTGGCCCCGCAAGCCTGGTAGATTGCCCCGGCGCAGAGGAACAGGGGGATCTTGCCGAAGGCATGCATCGGGATGTGCAGAGCGGCGCCAGCGATGCCGGCTTTCGTTGCCAGGCCGACGCCGAGGATGATGTATGACAACTGCCCGATGGTGGAGTAGGCCAGGCGACTCTTGATGTTATCCTGCGTGAGGGCAATGAGCGACGCGACGATCAGCGTGAACGCAGCCAGAACGCAGACGATTGTGCTGAGTGAAGGCATATCGACCAAGCGCTCCACCCCGAAGACGCCGGTGAGCACGCGGATGATTGAGAACACGCCGACCTTCACCACCGCCACCGCGTGCAGCAGTGCGCTGACCGGCGCCGGGGCCACCATCGCACCCGGCAGCCAGGCGTGAAGCGGCATCAACCCGGCCTTGGCGAACCCGAAGAGGAACATCACCAGCAACACGGTCAGCATTGTGGAACTGGTTCCCTCCGCGAACACACCTCCATTGGTGAAATCAAGGCTGCCGGTCTGCTGGTAAACGATGATCATCGCCGGCAGCGCGAGGGCGACGGAGGTGCCGAGCAGGTAGGTCAGGTATTTGCGACCGCCCTTGATCGCGTCGTCATCCTGGTGATGCGTGACCAGCGGGTAGGTCGAGAGCGACAGGATTTCGTAAAAGATGAACAGCGTCAGCAAGTTTGCCGAAAAGGCCACCCCGACCGCCGACGAGATGGCGATGGCAAAGAAGAAATAGAATCGGGTTTGGGCGTGGCGTTTCAGTGGGCGGAGAAAACCCATCGAGAAGATCGTCGTGGGAATCCAGAGGCTGACTGACACCAGCGCGAACATGAGGCCAAGCGCATCAACCCGGAAGGCCAGGCTGACGTTTGGGATTAACTCTATCACCTCGAATCCGACCCGCTTCCCATCGAGTACAGTGGGCGCCAGCGAAAGCAGCAGGCCTAACTTGATAACGGCGGCGCCGAAGATGCACGCCTCGCGCAGGTTCGGCCATCGGCCTAGCAGTGCAAGCAGCAGCGCGGCGATCGAGGAGGTCGCGACAATCCAAACAGGGAGCGTTGAGGAGACCGTTTCCATGTCGCTACGGGGCCAGCGTGGCGGGAAGAGCCTTGGCGATGATCGTGTTCACGAGCGGACTGGTGGCCAGGCCAAGCGCGATCAGGCCAAGTGCCATCGCCACTGTGGGGATGAGCATGGACAACGGGGCCTCGTTGCGCGGGATGGCCGGGTTGCCGTCGACTGACGGGTGCGGCACACGGTTGTAGCCGATCTCGACGATGCGAAAGAGAATGATCGCCTTGACGAGGCTGGACAGCAGCAACGCGGCAACAAAATGCCAGACGCCCGACTGGGCCGCGCCTTGAATGAGGTACCATTTGCTGAAGAAGCCGCACGTCGGCGGCACGCCGATCAGCGCCGCCATCGTGACGACGAAGGCCGCCATCGTCACCGGCATCTTGAAGAATACACCCCGGAGGTCGTCGAGCTGCGCTTGGCCAAGCCGGTACACAATGCAGCCGACCGCCATGAACAGCGCAGAGGTCATCGCCGCGTCGGCGACGACGTGGTACACCGCGCCGGTCAGCCCCGGCTCGTTGGCCAGCCAGGCACCGCCGACCATGTAGCCGATTTCCGAGAGTACAACGTAGCAGGCGATCATCTTCAGGTTGGTTTGCGTCAGCGAAAAAAACGAACCCACCACGATTGCGATACTCGAGAGGCCGAGTACGACCGACTGTATGCCGGGGGAGTGGAGGATGTAGTCAATTGAGTAGACCGTGACCATGACGCGGAGCATCGTGTAGACGGCGACCTTGGTGGCGAGCGGTGCCAGCACGACCGCGCTGGCGGTGGGGGCGTGGGTGTAGGCGTTCGGCAGCCAGCCGTGGAACGGGAAGAAGGCCATCTTGGCCCAAGCGCCGAGCAGGATCAGCACGAAGCCGACGAATAATGCCTGGCCTTGGCCAAGCGCGGGGAGTGCGGCCGAGATGTTGTCGATGTTGAGTGTGCCGGTCTTGATAAAGACGAACCCCACCCCGAGCAGGTAGAGGCAGGCGCCCATGGTGCCCATGATGAGGTAGTTGAATGCCGCCATGTAGGCGCGGCCCTTGCCGTAGGCGATCAGCGCGTAGCTGGACAGCGCGGCGATCTCCATGAAGACGTACAGGTTGAAGATATCACCGGTGATTCCGATACCCAGCAGCCCGGTGATGAGCAGGGCAAACAGAGCGTAAAAATACCTCTGCCGCCCGGGCAGCTCGGTGTTCACCAAGCGCTTGGCATACAGCGCGGTGAGCAGGGCGATCCCGGAGACGGCGGCGAGGAGCAGGGTGTTGAGGTGATCCACCGTGATTTGAATGCCGACCACGCCGTGCTCAGGCTTGGCTCCCCAGCCGCCAAGCCAATATTTTTGCGCCCCTTTTTCGGCGACCACAAAGACCAGTTTCAGCGCGGCGGCAAATGAAGCCACCAGACCGGTCACCACCAACGGGTGGGATGCCTTGGGGTGTATCCACGCGGCGAACGCGGCGACGGTTGCTGCCAGCAGCGGGCCAAGTATGATGACGATGGGGAGCTGCTCCGTCATTTCCGCTGGTTCTTGAGGATGTCATCCTCGTCGAAGGAGGCGTGCTGCCGGAAGATTTTCTGTGCCAACGCCAGGCCCATGCCCAGCGTCGCGACGCCAACGACGATCGCGGTCAACATCAGGATTTGTGTCAGCGGATTGGCAATCTTGTCGACAACCGGTACGCCATCCCCGGAGAGGATCGGCACCTTGGCCAAGCGCTTGGCCCCGATGGAGATAAAAAACAGGATGATGCCGGTCTGGAAGATGGCCATCCCGATGCATTTCTTGATCAGGTTCTTTTGCGCCAGCATCGCCCACAGGCCAATCATCATCAGGATGACGACGATCACGTAGTTGAAATTGGCAATCAGGTTTTCCATGAATCAAAGCCCCCGCTCGAGTCGGCCGTTCGAAGCCAGGTTGATGTAAATGCCAAGCATGCTGAACATCACCGTGATGCCCACGCCGATCTCCACCAGCAGGATGCCGTGCGACCGCGCCATGTCCCGTTCGCCCGGCAGCACGGAGTCGAGTGCGCCGTAATCCAGAAAGTTTTCGCCCATGAACAGGCAGGCCAGACCCACGGCGGCGTAGAGGGCGACGCCCCCGGCCACCAGCAGCATCAGCGGTTTTTCCCGCCAACGGCCCAGCAGGAATTTCAGGTCAAACGAAACGGCCAGCAGGATCAAACTCGCGCCGAGAATGACGCCGCCCTGAAACCCGCCGCCCGGGCTGTAATGCCCATGGGCGATGACATACAACGCGAACAACTGCATGAACGGCACCATAAACCGGCTCGCCTGCCGCACGATCAGGCTGTCGCCCGGATCGTATTGCGTCGGCGCGGCGATTTCCTCTCCCGGTTCGTCGACGTTTGTCTTGGCGGATTCCTTGCGGAGGATCGAGTAGATGCCAATGCAGGCGATGAAGACCACGACCGTCTCCAGCAGCGTATCGAACCCCCTATAGTCAGCCAGTACGGAGGTGACGAGGTTGGGTACGTGCGTGTCGGGGATGGAATTTTTGATGTAGTATGGCGCCACGGTGGCGTTGACCGGCGACCGGGGATCGCCCCAAGCCGGGAAGTCCGGCAGCGCTGACAACAGAAAGCCGCCCGCCACCGTCACCACCACGCCAATGAACAGATTGAATGCTAAACCGGTGGATCGCCGTCGCATCGTGGCGCTGGTGTTGTAAATCGTGGAGACGATGAACACCGTGCTGACGCCCGCGCCGACGGCCGCCTCGGTGAATGCCACGTCCACTGCCCCCATCCCGGCCCAGATCAGGCACATCATAAAGCTGTACGCGCCGAAGACGATCGCCGCGCCCATCAGGTTGCGAATCGAAAGCGCCACCACCGCGAACAGCACCACCAGCACGAGAAGCGGGAGGTCGAACTGCCAGATGGGGAGTGACGGCATCATTCAGACTCCTTTTTCCACGGCTTTGCCCCGGCCTTTTTGCCGGCGTCCATCATTGCGTGGGTGGCGGTTGGGCTGCCGATGAAGATGAAGTTGATGATCAACAGAATCTTGAGCCCGAGCAGCCAACTCATGCCGCCCTGCGTCGAGACGAGGCAGATGCAGCCCAGCAGGATCAGCACCGTCGAGAGCGTGTCCCCCTTGCCGGCAGCGTGCATGCGCGAGTAAAAATCGGGGAACCGCAGCAGCCCGATGGTCGTCCCGAGAAAAAACAGCAGCCCGATGGCGATGAGAATACAGCCGAGGATCACCATCAACCGTGTGCCTCCTTTCCGGCTGGGGACTCCGGCTCAAGGCAGCCGCGGTGCTGGTAGTAGCGCGAGGCGGCGATGGAGACGATGTAGTTTAGAAGGCCGTAACCCAAGGCGATGTCGACGAACATCTCCAGTTGCTCGAACAGGATGCCGGCAAAGAGTAGCAGCACGATCGACTTGGTGCCGATCACGTTGATGGCCACAAGCCGGTCGATGACTGTCGGTCCCTTGATGGCCCGCAGCAGGACAGGTAGCATCAGGGCGATCAACGCGACGCCGGCGCCTGTAATGAACGGGTTCAACTTGTTTTCTCGAAAATGTTGGCGATGCGCTGTTCCATCGCGCCGGGCAGGTCGCGTGCCGCCTTCTCGGTCAATGCGTGGACAAGAAACCGGCTGCCGACGACCCGGACCGTGACGGTGCCAGGGGTCAGAGTGATCGAGTTGGCCAGCACGAACCGGGACAGTTCCTTTTCCAGCAGAGTGTCGAACTCCACCATTTGCGGGGACAGCAGTCGGTTCATGCGGGGTGTCAGCGCGACGCGAAACACGTGGAGGTTGGCGAGGATGATCTGCCAGAACAGCCAGCCCAAATAGGCGGTGAAGCCGGCCAGTTGCCGCAGGCGATGGCCCGCCGTGGCATCCGAATCCTGAAACAGCAGGTCGGCGCACCAGGCGGAAAGGAGCAGGCAGCAGGCGACACCCATCCCGATGTGCATTGCGTCAAACTTCCCGGACAACACGAGCCAGAGCGCAAACAACAACAGAAATGAGTAAAGGTATTTCACCAGTCAGCCGGTTGCCCTCCCTTGGCCAAGCGATTGTGGAGCGGCGGTTTGGGCGCCGGGAATCTACCCGGCGGCGGCGCGTTTTTCAAGCCGCTTGGCCAAGCGCACGGTCATTTCCCGATGCAAAACGTGCTGAAGATGGAGTCGAGCAGATCCTCGGTGCTGGTCTGTCCGACGATCTCGCCGACGGCATTCGTGCCGATCCGCAGATCCACCGCCACCAAGTCCGGCGGCGCACCGGCGCGGAGTTGGCCAAGCGCCGTGCGAATCGACTCGGCAGCCCGGCGCAACGCCTCCTGGTGCCGTGAGTTGATCATTACCTCCAGCATCTCGGCCGTAATTTCCCCGTCCCAGACCTGGCTGCGGATGGCGTCCTTCAACGCCTCGATCCCGCTGCCGTCGAGGCAGCTTACGCTCACGGCTGGGGCGTCGTCGTCCATCGCTTGGCCAAGGCGGCCCGGCAGGTCGTTCTTGTTAAGCACGACGATGCGCGGCCTGCCGGCGAACTCGTCGAGGTGGCATTGGTCATCCGGCGTGAGCGGCTCGGAGGAGTCGATCACGTGCAACACGAGGTCCGCTTGGCCAAGTGACTCCCGGCTGCGCCGGATGCCCTCCCGCTCGATTGTGTCGCTCGATTCCTGCAGGCCGGCGGTGTCGACGAAGACCACGGCGATACCCCGAATCTGCGCCTCCTCCGAGATAGTGTCGCGCGTTGTGCCGGCCACGTCGGAGACGATCGCCCGGTCGCGGCCGAGCAGTTGGTTGAGCAGNCTCGACTTGCCGGCATTGGGGCGCCCGGCAATGGCCACACGAATGCCGCGGCGAACCAGCTGCCCCTCGTTGGCCGTGGCGAGCAGTTCGTCGATCAAGCGGCAGGCGTCGTCGAGCCGCTTGGCCAAGCCGTCGACCGTGTCCGGCTCGATGTCCTCGTCCGGAAAATCGATGTGCGCCTCAACGTGAGCGAGCACCTGCATCAGGTCGTCCCGCAACGTGTTGATGCGCTGAGACAGTTTGCCGGCAAGCTGCTCGTTGGCGGCGTTCAGCGCGAGGTCGGTCCGGGCATGAATGAGGTCGGCGACCGCCTCTGCCTGCGCGAGGTCAATTCGCCCGTGCAGGAAGGCGCGCTTGGTGAACTCGCCCGGCAACGCCAACCGCGCCCCGGCGTCGAGTACGGCGCCGAGCACCGCCTGTGTGGAGCGGATACCGCCGTGGCAACTGATTTCGACGATGTCCTCCCGTGTGAACGTCGCCGGCGCCTTCATCACCGAGACGAGCACCTCGTCGAGTCGTTGGTTGTCCCGGACGATGTGCCCGTAATGCAGCGTGTTCGTCTTGGCCTCCGCGAGCTTGGCCTTCGACTTCCCGCAGGGCGCGAACAGCGAGTCGCCCACGGCCACCGCCCCGGTTCCGGAGATGCGGATGACCGCCAGTCCGCCTTGGCCAAGCGGGGTTGCGATCGCGGCGATTGTGTCGTCCAGCATCGGGCCGAACGGCTACCGCAGGCAGCCACCTTTTTTGATTTCCGCGAACCGCCCCTCGAGGAATAGGCGCGCCTTCTCGTAGCTCTTCTTCTCGAGATAATGCNGCAGTTCGCCATCCGTCCCGGTCGGCAGCGCGTCGGCCAGCGCGTCGATGCGGTCGAAGTGCGCCATCAGGTTCGGCTTCGGTTCCGTGTTCGCGACCGCGACCGCGGCTTCCATTTGCTTGAGCGCGTCGAGGAGTGCCTGCTCTNTCGTCGTCATGCGGCCAATGTGCCAGCCATGATTCGCGAAACCAAGCCCGGTGTGGGCTTGGCCGGTGGAGTTTGCTAGATTGCCGCCGTGCGTGATGCCTTGCGAACCATTCCGTTGTTCACAGCCGCACTGTTTTTGCCGCCGGAGTCAATGCCGCACGCGGCCGAAGACGGCGGTTCGGTTGCCTTCGCGCTCAAGACACCACGACCGGTGGTGTACCTCGTCAAGCGAGCCAACTTGGCCAAGCGGTGGGTGGACGGCTGCGAGCGGGATCGCCCGGAAGTGCGGGTTCAATTCAGCTCGCGCGTCGTGCTGCAGTTGGCCAAGGGAATGCCGCTTGGCCTGGCGTTGCGGGGCTGTCCGCTTCAGCCGGATCGGGAGCTTGGGGAGGGATTGTTTGTTTTGCAGGCGGGCAGCGCGGCGGTGGCGCTGGAGGCGTCCCAGCACTTGGCCAAGCGGCCGGGGGTGCGGGCGGCTCATCCGGTTCGGCGGCGGCCGATGCGCAAAATGGAGCCGTTGGCCAAGCGACCGGACGACCCGCTCTACCCAACGCAATGGCCGCTCGAGCACCGCGACGCCGCCACCGGTGACCGGCTTGGCCCGGAGTTGAACATTCGCGAGGCATGGGCGGTGTCGACCGGGCAGGGTGCGGTGGTCGGTATCGTGGATGACGGGGTGGATTTGGCTCACACCGAATTCGTCGGGCAAGGCGCAGATGAGTTGCATTTCAATTTCACCACCGGCAAGGCCAACGGCAAACCGGTCGCGAGCAACCAGGGGCACGGCACCATCGTCGCCGGGCTGGCGTTGGCCCGGGCCAACAACGGTCGCGGTATCGCCGGGATCGCCCACGGCGCTCGCTTGGCCAGTCTGGTCGTCTGGGACTCCTCCGATCAATTTGGCACCGAGGAAGCAGTGGCCGACATGTTCCAGTTCCGGAACAACGAGATCGCCGTGCAGAATCACAGCTGGGGCAATAGCACGATCCAGCAGCTCGAGGTGCCGCTCGTCGAGGCCAACGCCATTGANGACGCGATTGATAACGGACGCGACGGCCGGGGCGTGGTGATGATCCGCGTTTCCGGCAACAACCGCGAGGAGGACTGGAGCGCGGCCGACGACGGCTACTCGAACGACCCGCGCGTCGTGACAGTTGGGGCGGTCGCCCCGGATGGGCGCGTGGCGGAATTCAGCAACGCCGGGGCAGCCGTCCTGTGCGCCGGCCTGATGGGCAGCACGGCGGGCGATCATCCGGTTTACACCACCGACCGCATGGGTGCGCTGGGTTGGAACCGCGACTCCGATGTCGATGATCCGGAGATCGGCAGCTACCACGTCATCGCGCGCGGCGGCAACTCCTTCACCGCCCCGCAGATCGCCGGGGTGGCGGCATTGCTCATCGGCGCGAATCCGAAACTGACCTATCGTGATGTGCAGCAGGTACTCCTCCACTCGTCCCGGCATTTCGACTTCGACGATCCGTTTTTGAGCACGAACGCCGCCGGGTATCGGTTTACGCCCAACACCGGTTTTGGCGTCCCTGACGCCGGCTTGGCCGTGCGCCTCGCCAAGGGCTGGAAAACCGCCGCGCCGCTCGTGATAAAAACCTACCGGCAAACCGCCCTCACCGAATTACCGGACGACGGGCTTCAATTGCGGCTGTCCGTCAACGGCAACGAGACGGTGTTCGCTGCCAGCCCGGGCAACGGCTTGGTTGCGGACGAGCCAACGGCAGCCGTGCCGTTGGTCGATGTCGGACGGGCCACCGAACTCATCGAGGACGATTTGACCGGCCGGGCGGCGTTGATCGAGCGCGGCGGCGCATTTTTTTCAGAGAAGGCGCGCCACGCGGCCGAGGCCGGAGCGGCGTTCGCAGTNCTGTACAACCACCGGAACGGGGACGAACGATTCATTCTCGGCGGAATGGATTTCGCGGCAATCCCGGCCGTGTTCCTCTCTCAAAATGACGGAGCCAAGGTGAGGGAACTGCTCGCCTCAAGCAGGGAGGAGCCGCTCAAGGCGGCGCTTTCGCTGAACGACGTCAACGTGAAGGTCGCCGTGCCGGACTCCGTGCGGTGCGAACAGGTCGGCGTGCGCGTTGAGATGACCCACCGTGTCCGGAGCGACATCCGGCTTACGGTTCAGTCGCCGACCGGCACGCGCAGCGTGTTGCAGGCCAACGTCCCCGACGGCAGCGGTTGGCGCAGTGACTGGACATTTTGGTCGAACCAATTTTTTTNCGAGCCAGCCAAGGGAGACTGGACGGTGGCCGTGAGTGACTTGTCGAAAAATTTCACCGGCGTGCTGAGTGCGGTTGAGTTGACCGTGCGCGGCACGGCGCTCGACGACAGCGACAACGACGGCCTCGACGACAACTGGGAAACCGAACAGTTCGGCTCGCTTGGCCAGGCGGCGTTGGGCGACCCGGACGGCGACGGCGCTTCCAACGCCCGCGAGCAGGCGCTGCAAACCGATCCAAAGGCGTTCGACGGCCGTCTGGATTTGNGCTTCCTCCGCCTGGCCGACGGCACGTTGCGGCTCGCTTGGCCAAGCTGGCACGGCTTTGTCTACCGCGTGCAATCGGCCGAACACGCGCTTGGGCCATGGAGCGAGCAGGCCGTGGTCGGCCCGGGGAAATTCCAAACAGAATGGCAGGCCAAGCCAAGCTCGGAGGGGGTGCGGTTCTATCGCGTCCACGCTCAACCCAGGCCATGAACCGTCAGCAATACATGTCCGGGGCGCAGTGGGAGGCTGATGTGGGTTACAGCCGCGCAGTGCGAGCTGGGCGCCATGTTTTTCTTTCAGGCACGACGGCGGTGGATACCAACGGGAGAGTGCTTCGCCAAGCGGATGTCCGCACTCAAGCAACGCGAATTTTCGAGATCATGGAGAGATCGTTGCGGAAACTTGGGGCATGCCTCGAGGATGTTGTTCGCACTCGTATGTATGTCACCGACATGGCCGATGCCGCAGCGCTCGGCCAAATTCATGGAGAGGTGTTCGGGAACATTAGGCCGGCGTCCACGCTGGTGGAAATAAGCCGGCTGATTGATCCGGCTTTGCGAGTCGAGATTGAGGCCGACGCCGTTGCTGGCATTGGCGGTGCCGCCGCCGTGATTCTTGCCGGGGGCAAATCCAGCCGCTTGGGCAGTGATAAAAGCCGCATCCGACTTGGCCGCCGCACGTTGCTGGGGCACGCAAAGGCGGCGCTGCAATCGGCCGGGTTCAAGCCGAAAGTGGTCGACACCGACCGGCAACCCGGCCTCGGGCCACTCGGCGGCATCGACACCGCGCTGCGTTCGGCGCGGCATTCCCGGCTGCTGTTCGTCGGCTGCGACATGCCGTTCGTAAGCGGTGAGTTGATTGAAAGTTTTTTTCACGCTGCCACCAGCGGCGAGGGCGCGATGTTCACCCAGCATGAACGGGGTGTCGGTTTTCCGTTCATGCTTTTGCGGGAGGAAATGCCGGTTGTTGAAAAACAGATCGCAAAGGGGGAGTTGTCCCTCCAGCGCTTGGCCAAGCGGCTTAAGGCGCGGTCGTGGCAGCCCCCGGCGAACCGAGTGGAGGAATTGTTTAACATCAACACCGCCGCCGATCTCGCCGAGGCGATGAACAGATGGAAGAATCCGGAACGATGAACAGCAACCCTGCCGCGAAGTTCTTGTTCGCATTGTTTTTTTTGGCGACGACCGGCCAAGCGGAGCGGCACGAATTCTCTCGGCCGCTGATGGGAATGACGTTTCGGATCGTGGTGCATGCCGATGACGCCGGCTTAGCCAAGCGGGCCGTGCAGGCGGCGTTCGACCGGGTCGCGGCGCTCAACCGAATCATGAGCGACTACGATCCGGAGAGTGAGTTGAACCGATTGTCCAACCTGGCTGGGAGCGGCAAGTCTGCCCGGATCAGCAAAGAACTTTGCGCGGTGCTCGACCGCGCCCAGAAATTGGCCAACGACACGGGAGGCGCCTTCGATGTCACGGCCGGGGCGTCGGTTCAGCATTGGCGACGCGCCCGGCGACTGAAACGCCTGCCGCCTGAGCAGGTGCTCGATACGGCGCTGAAGACGGTCGGTTTTCGCCGACTCAATTTGGACGCGAAAAACTGCACCGCCGAACTGGCCAAGCCGGGGATGCGACTCGACCTCGGCGGCATTGCCAAGGGCCACGCGCTGGACGAGGCGTTGGCGGCATTGAAACGACAGGGAGTGCGGAAGGCTTTGGTTTCGGCCGGCGGCGACATCGTCGCCGGCTCTGCGCCGCCGGGAAAAAAGGGCTGGCGTGTGGCGCTGATCGGGCTGGGGGAGAAAGCGGAGCCGGAACTACTCTGGCTCGCCAACGCCGCCGTGGCGACCTCCGGTGACCTGTTCCAGTTTCTCGAAATCGACGGCACGCGATACTCGCACATCGTCGATCCACGCACCGGTCGGGCGTTGACGGAGCAGCGACTCGTTCACGTGATCGCGCCGGACGGCATCACCGCAGACAGTGTCGCGACCGCGATCAGCGTGCTGGGGCCAAGCGATGGATTTGGTTTGGTGAAGGGCGACAAGCGGCTCGGTGCTCGCGTGGCGTTTCGCGGTGCGCTTGGCCAAGTGCAGCTCGCCGAGTCGCCGGTGTTCCGCGCCTGGCCAAGGGCCGGGGAGTAGGGGGCGCGCTACGCCTCGTCGGCGTCGATCTCGAGGTATTCGCGATCCTTGATGATGCCTGGCTGCGGCACCGGGTACTTCCCGTCCGGGTTCATTTGCAGCGGGGCAGGGGAGTCCATCGTCAGCTTGTCCGAGTTTGGCGACAGGTCGTGATCGTGGTTGAGCACTTGGTCGACGGTGACCTCCTGTCCCGTGTGGGCGGCGAAGCGGCCGGCCGCGGTGACGACGCTCGCCATGACGCCGCGCTCCACTTCGTTGAACGGCGTGTCCTCCCGGATGGCGGTCATCAGGTCGTTCCACTCGTCCTGGTACGGGTTGCTCTCGCGGCCGGGGTAAGCCCAGGCGACGGGGTCCTTCATGCTTTGGCCCTTGAAAATCTTGCACGGCGCAGGTGCGTGGCCGCGCATCGAGATGATGCCCAGTCCCTTCGAGCCGTGGGCGTAGCTGGCGAAGTCGCCGAAGCACCCGGGCATGGTGCGCCCGTGCATGTACAGCTTGGCCCCGTCGGCGAAGGTGTACTCGACCGTGTAGGCGTCAAAGTTCTGGTCGACGTAATCCCCGCGGTAATGGCGGCCGCCCGCGCCCTGCGCCTTGACCGGCCAAGCGTCCTTCATCCAGCAGCATTCGTCGATGTTGTGGATGAAATAGTCACTGAACGAGCCGCCGCTGGCCCAGAGAAAACTGTGGAAGCGCCGGATCTGGTATAGCAATTCGTTTTCGTTTTTCTTCGGTGGCAGCGAGTAGCAGGAGGCGACAGGGCCGTGCAGGCGGTAGGCCCGAAGGAGGTTGATCTCGCCCATTTCGCCGTCCTTGATGCGGTTGAACAACTCGCCACGTGCCCGGCTGTGGCGACACATGAGGCCGACCCCGACCTTGAGGTTTTTCTTTTGGGCTTCCTTGTTGAGGTCGAGCAATCGCCGCGCGGTGGGGCCGTCCGGGCAGACCGGTTTCTCCATGAACACGTTCAGGCCCTTCTCGATTGCCCGCTGAAAATGCACCCACCGGAAGGCGCACGGCGTGGTGAAGATCACGACATCTCCCTTGTTCAGGTGATCCATCGCCTTGGCGTAGCCGTCGAACCCGATGTAGCGTCGGTCGGCCGGAACGTCGACCTTCTCCTTGTGGCGCCGCTTTAGAGCCTTGTAGCTGTTGTCCATATTGGCGGTGGAGACGTCGGCCATTGCCACGAGGCGGTTGCGCGCGATGTTGTCGGGGACGGAGAGCGCGTTGTCGGCGGCGCCGGTGCCGCGGCCGCCTGCGCCGACGACTGCAACTTGCGTGGTGTCATCCACCGCGGCGTGCACGTGGGGGAGGGCGACGCCGGCCAGCACCGAGGCGGCCGTAGCGGAACCGGTGGTCTTGATAAAATCGCGTCGATTGCCCGTGGGGGATGCCAATAGATTGTTCATCGCCGCAACTCGTACTCCCCAGACCGTCGTTTCGTCAACCACATTTCCGCGCTTGGCCAAGCGCTTGGCCGTTTGGGCTTGCCCAGCGAAACGTGATCCTTGACTATCTGCCGCGATGAACTGCCTCACCAAAAGCACCTTGGCCGTGGTGTCGGCCGTCGCCTTGGTTACCCCTTTGGCCAAGGCCGAGACTGCCCCGACGCTGGCCGAGCGACTGGGCTACAAGTCCACCGACAAACTGTTGATCATCAACGGCGATGACACCGGCATGTGCCACGCGGCCAACGACGCCACCATCGAGTCGCTCGAGCGTGGCCTGATGTCCTCGGCCACCATCCTGGTGCCGTGCCCGTGGTTCACCGAGATCGCCCGCTACGCCAAGGCCAACCCGAAGATGGACTTTGGCATCCACCTCGCCCACACCTCTGAGTGGCAGGTTTACCGTTGGGGGCCGGTCGCCTCGCGCGACAAGGTGCCGGGTCTGCTGGACGGCGACGGCTACCTGTGGCGCTCGGTGTTTGAGGTGTACCAGCACGCCACACCGGAGGAGGCGCTGATCGAGGCCCGTGCGCAGATTCGCAAGGCGCTCGACGCCGGGATTGACGTGACGCACCTCGACACCCACATGGGCGCGTTGAACTACGATCCGCGCTACGTGCAGGTTTACCAGAGGCTCGCGCTGGAGTTCGACCTGCCACTGCGGTTGCCGTCGCAATCCACGGCTGAGCGTTTTGGTTTTGGCAAATTGCGTGGGCAGTTTGCGGACAAGGGAATCGTGTTTCCGGACTATCTGATTTTTGACGATCTCGACGAGTCGAAAAAAGGAGTGAAGGCGTATTGGATGAAGACGTTGCAAAATCTCAAGCCGGGCGTTACCGAACTGTTCATCCACGCCGCCAAGCCGACCGACGAATTGCGGCACATCACCAACAGTTGGAAGACGCGCGGCGAGGAGTACGAGACATTCACGAACGACGCCGAGATGAAGCAACTGGTCAAAGAGGAGGGTATCATCCGAATCGGCTACCGTCCGCTGCGTGAGCTGCAGCGTGCGAACAACAAATGACATTCTCGGCAGCCAGCATGCTCGACGAGATCGGGCGCATCGTCTCGTTCGGCATCCGTCGCCCCGGCTACGACGAGGGGCTGAAAACCGAGCAGCACCTTCTCGATCGCTTCAGCGAAATCGGCTTGGGCGACACGCGCCTCGAGCCGGTGCCGGTCAATTACTGGCGGCCGTCAACCACCCGGTTGACTGTCAGCGATGCGGCAGTGGACATTCCCTGTTTCGCCGTGCCGTACACCGGTTGGACACCGGATGCCGGCGTATCGGCCAAAGCGGTTTACGTTGAAGATGGCAGCGACGAGGCGTTCGAGGCAGCCGATGTCTCCGGCAAACTTGTGGTGGCCGATATGCAGTTCGGTGAACTCAATGCGGCGCATCTCAAAGGCGGCTCACGCTTCATTCACGACCCGGGCGGCACGATTCCGGACGGCCCGCTGCATTGCGCCAACTGGCTGATCCCCAACTTCCGAGCCTACTACGAGGCATGGAAACGCGGCGCGAGCGGCTTCGTTGGGTTGTTGGGCGAAATGCCGATCGACGGCTGCGAGTTGTATGTCCCGTACGATGGTTTCCTGAAAAAAACACCGGCCGCCTGGGTGGGCCGCGAACACGCCGCCGCTGTCCGTTCCGCCGCAACCGGCGGCGAGCCGTTCCGGTTCAACAGCACGGGGGAGGGCCGCACCGTCGACTCCCACAACGTCGTCGGCATCCTGCCCGGCCGCACCGATGAATACATCCTGCTGACCTGCCACCACGACGCCCCGTTCGCCTCCGCTGTCGAGGACGGCTCCGGTTTGTCCGTTCTGCTCGCCTTGGCCAAGGCGTTCGCGCAGTCGGGGGAGCCACTCGAGCGCGGGTTGGTTTTTCTCGCCTCGAGCGGGCATTTCCACGGCGGCATTGGTTGCCGCGAGTTTGTCGCGAAACACAAAGGAGGGCTGCTCGAGAAAATCGTCGCCGCCATCGGCGTCGAGCACATCGCCGAGGAGGCGCAGGGCGGTGAAGGCGGCCAATACGTCAAGACCGGCCAGGCGGAAACCCGGGCGTTGTTCGTCGACAACACACCGGAACTGCTTCGAGTACTCGAGGAGGAGGTGCAGCGCGTTGACCTCAGTCGCACACTGGCCGTTGACGCCTACCTGTTCGGCTCCGAACCGCCGTGCGACAGTGCCCCGTTTTTCACCGCCGGCATCCCATCCGTCTGCCACATCAGCGGGCCGCTTTACCTGTTCGACCCGCAAGATACCATCGAGATGGTGCGGCAGGAGGATTTGCCCAAGGTCGCGGAGTTGTTTTACCGCGTCATCCGCCGGATTGATCGCGTCCCGGCCGACGCCTTGGCCAACGGCACCACCCGCCAGCGCAACGACCCTCCCGCCGACCCACCCCCTTGGTTCCTTCCACCGGAATTCTTCCTCGCCAACTAACTCGCTTGGCCAAGCGCTGGGGGTTACTGCTCGGGGTCGCGGGGTTTGGCGACCAGGAGGTGGGTGGCGAAGCAGACGGTGCCGGCGACGAGGCCAAGCGCCGTGAGAACACTCCAGCCGGCCCCTTTCATCGCGTCTTCGGCGCTGAAAAAGGAGAGGATCAGCACCGCCAATGCTAACGAGCCGAATCCCCACCAAGGCAATGCAGCGCACAACGCGCACCGCCTGATCCCGGCTCGTTCGAGGTGGAGGCGGCTGGCGCACCAAACCCAGAAGAGGATGCACCCTA
Organism: Verrucomicrobiales bacterium; assembly: GCA_002686755.1. Lineage (GTDB taxonomy): Bacteria > Verrucomicrobiota > Verrucomicrobiia > Limisphaerales > UBA1096 > UBA1096. The sequence goes on along the minus strand of NYYJ01000045.1, from coordinate 14,689 downwards.
ACGCAGTGCCGATCATGATCAGTGGGAACAGCGGGAGATTGAAACCGAATTCGTCCACCATCCAGACGTTTAACAGGATCAGCCCGATGTCGACCACGCCGGCGATCAGCAGTGCCAGTAAATTGAGCAAGGCCAGGCGCTTGGCCGGGGAGGCGGTTGGTTCGGAGTCGCTCACGGCGCTTGGCCAAGCGCTTGGGCCATGTCGGCCTGGATTTGTTTGTTGCCTGCGTAGGGGTCGCTGTTGCGCTTGGCGTAATTGGCCAAGCGCTTGGTTAATTCCCGGATGATTGGTTTCGACTCCGGTTTGCCGAAGGCGTTTTGCAACTCGTTGGGGTCGGTCTTGAGGTCGAACAGCCACGGTTGGCCAAGCGATGAGTAGACGAGCTTGTACCGGTCGGTGACGGCGGCGAGCCAAGGCTGGCCATTGGAGGTGGATCGCAGGAACGCCACATCGTCCCAGTTATCACCTTTACCCCGGAATAGCGTTGAGGCGTCCCGGCCCTGCACGCCCTTGGGCAGTTTGTCGCCGGTCAGTGCGAAAAGTGTTGGCATGAAATCCACGCAACTCAATGCCTCGTCGACCACCGTGCCGGCGGGGATTTTGCCGGGGCAAACCATAAGGAACGGAATGCGTGCCGAGCCCTCGTACGGCACGCCCTTGTTGAGCCGGCCGTGTTCGCCGCAAAGGTCGCCGTGGTCGGACGTGAACACGATGATCGTGTTGTCGATTTGTTTATTTTTGCGGAGCGTATCGAGGATGCGGCCGATATTGTCGTCGAGACATTTCACCATCCCGTAATATTTCGGCATCAACAGGCGCACGGTGTCGGCGGTGATCCGGGGATCGGCAGCGGCCCAGCGGGGTGTCTGTGCGCGGGGTTTGTTGATCGAAACCGGGATCGGCACCTCCACGTTTTTGTACATCGTGTCGTACGGTTTGCGGACGGTGTTCGGGCCGTGCGGGTCGGGGAAACTGACCATGTAGCAGAACGGCTTGCCTTTGTTTTTGTTGATGAAATCGATGGTCCGCTTCGCGAGCCAGTCGGTGGCAAACGTGTGCTCGTCGGCCCCGTTCAGTTTGTAATCGGGCGCACCGCGCTTGTTCCGGGAGTCGACGCGCGGGCCGGCCTTGCTGAAGGCGAACTTCTTCCAGTGACCGCGATTGAACATGAAGCGATTGTCCTCAAAACCGAACTTGCGCTTGGGCGCCCACTGCGGTTTGCCGAGCCCGTCGAGGTGCCACTTGCCGGAGTAACCGGTGTTGTAGCCTTTGCGCCTGAGTACCTCGGCAAAGGTCACGATGTCGTCGCCAAGCGGGATGTTGTTGTTTGTCACCGGCGTGGCCTGCGGATACCGCCCGCTGACGAGCGCCGCCCGCGAAGGCGAACAGACCGGCGTAGTGGCGTAGAAGCTCGTGGCGGTCGCTCCGTTTTTCGCGATCCAGTCGATATTCGGCGTGCTGACGATCTTGCCGCCATAACAGCCAAGCGTTTTGAAATGATGCTCATCCGTCTGGATGACGAGGACGTTATACGGCTTGGTCGCCGCGAACGCTTGGCCAAGCGCAGTCAGGAGCAGAACCGTCAGCAGTTTTTTCATCGCGCGAAAGCCTGCCGCTTGGCCAAGCGCTTGGCAATGCTGGGGGAGTTTTAGTTGGGACACCGGTTTAATTGTTGAAACGCCTTAGGCGGAGGAAGTCGATGGGGTGGTTGGTTTGGCCCTCGAGGGCGAGGTCGCTGAGGATTTGGCCCATCACGCTGGAGAATTTGAATCCGTGGCCCGAGAAGCCGCAGGCGAAGTGCACGCGGTCGCTCTCCGGGTGGCGGTCGATGACGAAATGGCCGTCGGCTGAGTTGGTGTATTTGCAGACCTTGATGGCCTCGACGGGGCCAAGCGCGCCGGGCAGGTAGCGCCGGAGGGGCAGCCGGATTTCCTCCTCGTCTGCCGGAAACGTCTCGGCGGTGATTGCGTCGGGCGGCATCGGTTGGCCGGGGTGATGGCACGCGAGTTTGAGGCCGCTGCCTTCGCCGGGGTCGTCGCTCATCGGGAACCCGTAGTAAATGCCGGTGAGGTCGCCGTCGCCGGTGGGGTCGATGTTCCAAACCGGGAACTTACCGCGTTGGAAAGGCGTTGCCTTCGCCGGGCGCACCCAGCCGAGGATTTGGCGGGTGACGGTGAGTTCGAGATTGGGCAGTCTGAGTAACGAACCGGACCAGGCGCCGGCGCACAAAATCAGCTTCCCCGCGGTGTGCGTGCCGGACGTGGTTTGGACTGTGACGCCGTGTGTGTCATGCGACCAGCCGAGAACCGGTTCGTTGGTGAGCAGGGTGGCGCCGTGTTGTTGGGCGGCACGGGCGTAGGATTCGACGGCGCGTTCGGAGAGGAGGTAGCCGCCTTCCGGTTCGAGTGCTCCAACCATCGCCTCGGGCAGGGTGAATTGCGGAAACTGCTGCGCCAACTCGGCGTGGGTCAACGTGGAGTAGGGAAGGCCGTGTTTCTCGGAGGCGAGTTTGACGCCACTGATCGCCTCACCATCGGGGAACCCCATGTACAACACGCCGGTTTTGTGGAGCAGTCGCGTGTTGGTTTCCTGTTCGATTTCGTCCCACAGCCGGTACGCCTCCTTGAGCAACGGCACGTAGTCGGGGTGCTCCTGATACGTCAGGCGAATGACGCGGGTGTTGCCGTTGTAGGATGAGTTGGAGTTGGGGATCGACTGGTTGTCGATGCCGAGCACTTTCGTACCGCGCTTGGCCAAGTGCAGGCAGGCGGCCGCGCCCATCGAGCCAACGCCGACGACAATGACATCGTGGTGAGAACTCATTTGGTGGCGCGCTTCTTGAGAATCTTGACTTGCGTGCGTCGCTTGGTCAAGTCGAGCAATTGGCCGGGCGTGGCGAAGCGGGAGATGTTCAGGTAGTCCGGCTGTTCCTTGTCGGTGGCGGGATAGTCGCGGAGGTTGATTATGCGGATGCCTTCCTCGAACAAGGCGGCGACGGTGACGAGGCTGGCGGTGTGTCCGTAGCCCCAAAGCTCGAGCGGGGCGTCGCTGCAGAGGTCGAGTTGGCGGGTAGCTGCGATGCATTGCCGAATGTCGAGCGCCTGTTGGCCGGCGAGAGTTTGGCCAAGCAGCATGAAGCGTCGGCGCGTCTGGGTGATGTGACGCTCGTTTTGGGTGAGCCGGGTCAGGCCGGTGCCGCGCGGCATGAAGGCAACGTATACCTCGGGGTGTTCTCGGACGAATTTCATCTGGCGTGCGAGGTTTTCCCGGAGTTTTTGGGGAACCGGAGCATCGGCATCGAGTCCCGCGAGTTTCAATTCCTCACCCCACACATTGGCGAAGGCGGGACGGCCAAGTTTCAGGTAGCGGTTCCAGCCGGCTTCGTCCGGCATCTCGATGTGCACCGCCTCCGGCTTGGCCAAACCGGCCTTGTGGGCAACATACATCCGCAGCCGAACATGCGGTTGGCTGTCGAAATCGTAGGCCGCAAACCGTACCCCGTCGTGGACGACATCCCATGCCTTGCGGAGGTTGAGTTCGGTGTTGCCGCTTGGCCAGGCGGCGAACGATTTTTGCCGGATGACCTCAAGCACGGCGGGATCGGCGGTGGAGTCGCCGCTAGCGATACGCGGAAAGGAGTCGTGGATGGTGGTGGTGCGTTCGTCTGCCGGGTCGGTCTCGTACACCTTGAGCTGCTGCGGGGTGAATTCCTTCGTGGCCAACGTGGTGATCGGGCCGGTGTCGCCCTTGAGGTGTTTGTTGAACCAGTTGAAAGCGGGGATGCGCAACTCCTGCGAGTCGGAATGCCCACCCGGCGTAATGACCAGCCCGAGGTTTTGTGGTTTGCCGTGCAATTTGTAGATGCGTTCGACCTTGGCGTGCAGGCGGGTGACACCGTCGAGAGGGAAGATGCCATCACGATCGGTGTTCAGAATGAGCAATGGTCGGGGCGCGACGAGTGCCGCCACCTGCGCGAAGTCCCAGCGGTAGGTGTTTACTTGAAACATGCAGTCGCAATGCCCCTCGACCACGCCGTCGACCACGTGGTTTTGCAGGTCGGTGATGCCGGCGACCGGGGCGGCGGCCTTGATGCGTTCGTCGAGTGTCGCGATCCACCAACTGTACGCTCCGCCGCCGCTGCGGCCGGTGACACCGATGCGGGATTTGTCGACAAAGTCGAGCGTCTCAAGCAGGTCGATTGCGCGGATGCCGTTCCATGCCTCGACTCCGGCCGGGGTGTAGCCGCGCGAGTTCCACCACCACATGCGATGCCGATAGGTGCCGTGATGGATGCCCTCCAGTTCGCCGAGTTGGATCGTGTCGATCGCGAGACAGACGTAACCGTTGCGGGCAAACCATGCGCCGTGATGCTGGTAATGTGTCTTGTTGCCGTAATTGACACCGCCGATCTGCACCCGGCCGTGGCCGCAGACATAAAGGATCGCCGGGGCGGGAGCGGTGAGTTTTTTCGGGACGTAAAGGTTGCCGGTGACATACAGGCCGGGGCTGGACTGGTAGTGCAGCTTGCGCACCTCGAATTCGTCGTGCTGCACCGTGCCGGTGATTTTCACCTGCAACGGCGTACGCTCCGGCAGCGGGTCGAGCCCGAGCATCTCGTGGAGTTGGCGGCGGTACTCCGCCTTGTTCGAGTTCCAGTCGTCGAGGGTCTTGATTGCGGCGAGGTCGGCCTTGGCCAAGCGCTTGGTTTCGTTCTCGAAATATTTGGCAAACATCCGGTCGCCCGGTGTTTTCATCTCAGCCGCCTGGTTGGGAAGGGCCAGCGAGCCAAGCGCTATAAGTGTTAGAAATCGGTTCATCATGATGGGCATCGCTTGGCCAAGCGTGGTTGATCGTCGCAGAAGGCGCAAGTCCGTGATTGGGCTGGGGTGACGATTCCTCCTTGTTTTTTCGGTAGGGCGGCTTCAGGTTGCGGCGCATGAAATCTTGCCAATGGTTGGTTCTACTGTGTGTTGCATCGTATGCCCAAGGCGTGATCGCCGCTGATTGGCCGGCGTATCGGCATGACGGCAACCGGTCGGCGGTCAGCGCTGAGTCGTTGCCGGGGCAGTTGAACCCGCAATGGGTGTACGCCTCGCGGCACCTACCGGTTAGCGCTTGGCCGATGCCGGGCGAGGAGACGCCGCGCATGCACACCGACCGCGCCTACCCGGTGGTGGTGGCCGGGCGCACGCTGTTTTTCGGGAACAACGTCGACAACCACGTTTACGCGCTGGACACCCGCACCGGGTCGGAGCGGTGGTCGTTCGCGGTGGATGGCTCGGTCCGGTTCGCGCCGGTGGTCGATGGGGGGCGGTTGTTTTTCGGCTCCGATGACGGGCAGGTTTACTGTCTCAACGCCTCGGATGGTTCGCTTGTCTGGAAACACCGGCCCAGCCCGAGTGGCGAGCGGGTGATCGGCAATGGCCGGATGATCTCTCTTTGGCCTGTCCGGACTGGGTTGCTACTGGAGGGCGGGACGTTGTATCTCGCTGCCGGGATTTTCCCGTACGAGGGGTTATACGTGGCGGCATTGGAGGCGCAGACCGGAAGGGAGATCTGGCTGAACGACACCTCGGGCGACCAGGCTTGGGGGCATCAATACGGCGGCATGGCACCGCAGGGCTACCTCGTGGCGTCGAGCGACAACCTGTTCGTACCGACCGGCCGCGGCATGCCGGCGGCGTTCGACAAGCGCACCGGCAAGTTCAAGAAATTCCTCCATGCCGGCGGCAAGGTCGGTGGCGCTTGGGTGCAGGTGTCGGGTGGTGAGTTGTTTGCCGGCAATGACAACCAGGGTGCAGATACGAAGATCACCTTTGACGCCGACTCCGGCGCGAACCGCGGCGACCAGTTTTCCAGCTTTCCGTCGATCGACATGGTGATCGCCGACGGGGTGGCTTATCTCGCAACGCAGAAAGGGCTTTATGCCATCGACCGCGCGGCTCATGCCAAGGCCGCCACCGAGGTGCCGAAGCTGAACAAGGAGGAGAGCGCGCTGGTTAAGTCGATCGCGGAGATTCGCGACCGGCACAAGGCCGCCGCCAAGGCCGGCAACGCCGACGGCTTGGCCAAGGCCACGACTGAACTCAACGCGGCGACCGCTCGCCTGACGGCTGTCTCGAAGGAAAAGGAGGCGTTGAATGCCGGCAGGGTGAAATGGTTCATGTCCCGAGAACAGTTGGGGCCGTTGGCGGTGGCGGGTGAACTAGGGCCGTTGGCCTTGGCCGGAGAGACGCTTTTCGCCGGTGGCGACGGCTACGTCGTTTCGCTGGCCGCGGCGACGGGTCGGCTGATTTCGATTTACGGGGTCAAGGGCACGGCGTTGAGCCTCGCAGTGGCGGATGCGCGATTGCTCGTCAGCACCAGCCGGGGGGAGATTCATTGTCTCGGCGCGCAGGTGTCGCCGACACCGGCACAGAGGCACACGGAGACGGCCAAGCCGGTGACGCTTGGCCAAGCGGAGCGCGACATCGTCGCGGAGATTCGCCAACGCTCCGGCTTGGCCAAGGGCTGGTGTCTGGTGGCCGGGGCGCGCGACGGTCGCCTGGCCATGGCGCTGGCCCGCGCGACGGAGATGAACATTGTCGTGATCGAGCACGATCCCGCGCGGCTCGAGGCCATCCGGAACGAGTTGTATCTGTCGGTGCTGTACGGCAACCGGGTGATCGCGGCCGACTGGGCATACGCGGAGTTGCCGGATTATTTTGCCAACCTCATCGTTTCCGAGCGTGCATGGCTGGGCGACGACGTGAACCTGCCAGTGGATGAGTTGTCCCGCGTGTTGCGGCCGGCCGGCGGTGTGCTGCTGCTCGGCTCGACCGCCGCTTGGCCGGAGGAGCGAGCGGCCCGCGTGATCGACGGACTGAAGGCCAACGCGAAGGCGGCTTACGAGGTGAGCCATTCGGACGGCTGGCTGAAATTCACGCGAGGCAAGCTTGACGGCGCCGGGAGCTGGACCGGCCTGTACGGCAACAACTCTAAGACTTCCTCCACGGCGGATCGGCTAGTGAAAGGGCCGCTCGGGGTGCTGTGGTTCGGCGAGCCAGGGTCGGAGCATATGGTCGATCGTCACGCTCGCTCGGTGAGCCCGCTGGCGGTCAACGGTCGGTTGTTTGTGCAGGGGATGGAGGTCGTCATGGCGTATGACGCCTACAACGGCACCTTCCTTTGGCAACGCAAAATCCCGGGCGCGGTCCGGGTGCGGGTCGATGTCGACAGCTCGAATATCACGGCGAACGACCATTCGCTGTTCGTCGCGGCGCACGACCGGGTGCTGCAACTCGACGCGCAAACGGGGCGAACGCTGAGGGAGTTTCGCGTCCCCCGCGCGCCCGGCGGCAAGGCGCTGCGTTGGGGGAACATCTCCATCGACGGCAACAGGCTGTTCGGCACAGGCGCGACGCCGTTGGCCAACGAGTATGGTTACCTCTGGAATACCCTCGTGAAGAACGGCGAATGGATCGACGAGAAGGACGCGCCCAAAGCGGTGTCGGCCAAATTTAAATCGGTCAAGAAGAGCTATCCTCGGCCGGACGACCGGGCGTACGAGTATTTCAAGCGCGCCGGCTTCCATTGGCACCCTATAAACACCTACCCGGATTGGCTGCCTGACTTCAAGCCGTCGGCGGTCGCGGACACAATTATGCTCAGCGAAAAGGTTTTTGCGTACGACATTCCCACCGGCAAACTGCTGTGGGAGCATACCGGAAAATCGATTCCGAACATTTCGTTGGTGATTGGCGACGACCGCGTCTTTTTCCTGCAGGACGATGTCAATGAAACAGAGCGTCAAACGGCGCGCGACTCCGTAAAGGCCAACATCGAGGCAGGCAGCTACATCCCGGAAGGGGAGCAGAAACTCGCCGAGAAGGATCGCGATGTCCGGCGGGTGGTTTGCATCGACGCTGACACCGGCAAGGAGTTATGGAACCGCCCTTATGACCTGACCGGGAGCGGTGGCACCAAGCTCGGCCTAGCGTACCAAGACAACAAGCTGCTCTTCTTCGGGCATTATAGCAACCACGACGAGGGGCCGTTCAACAAAGGGGAACTGTCGTGGCGTCGCATCACCGTGTTGCAGGGCGAGAGCGGCAGTCTATTGTGGAGCAAGCCGCTAAACTACCGCCGCCGTCCGACCATCGTAGGCGACACAGTCTACATCGAGCCGCGTCGGTGCGATTTGGCTACAGGCGAAATCCAGAAGCGCACTCACCCCATCACCGGCGAGACTGTCGATTGGGAATTCGTCCGCCCCGGCCACAGTTGCGGCATAGTGACCGCCACGCCGCACAACCTGTTTTTCCGCTCGTACAGTGGTGCGATTGTGAACACCGAGCAAGATAGCGGCCTGCAGTTGTTCGGCGGCATGCGACCTGGCTGCTGGAATAGCATGATTCCGGCCAATGGCCTGTTGAGCATGCAGGAGGCCAGCGCCGGCTGCACTTGCAACTATTCACTTCGGACCACCGTGGTTCTCAAGAACAAACCGCAGAAGGGGCATGCTGAGTGGGCGGTCTTCATCAGCCAAGCGGCAACTAAGCCAGTCAAACACCTGGCGATCAACTTCGGTGCACCCGGCGATATGCGCGCGAAAGACGGCTCAGTTTGGTTCTCGTACCCAAGGCCTAACACCAAGGAAGGCCGCAACGCCTTCGTCAACTACGGCATCAAGTTCAAGCTTGGCGAGAAGGGTAAACCGGAAGTAGTGCAGAGTGACTGGGTGGGCAAGAGCATTGTCGGCACCGATAAGCCATGGCTTTACACCTCAGCGCTCAAGGGCGTGACTCGACTTGAAGTGCCGCTTCTCGAGAAGGAGCAGGCCGGTCGGTACACTGTGCGTCTGGGCTTCGCGAAACTACCGGGCGATACGGAAGGCAGCCGGGTGTTTGATGTGAAGCTGCAGGGCAAGACTGTCCTGAAATCGCTCGATGTTGCGAGGGCGGCGGGACCGCTTGACCAGGTAATCCTGCGTCAGTTTGAGGGGGTGGACGTAGTCGAAAACCTTACGGTTGAGCTGGTGCCCATCAACGCAGCCAATGCAAAGGTGGCTCCAACAGTCATCCACACACTTGAGGTCAACCGGGAACAGCTTCGGGCAGCGAGGTAGCGGCTGGTGAGTCCTTGGTTGAAGCGACTATTGATACTCGCGACCTGTGTCGCGCCGCTTGCGGCGTTTGCCTGCCGGTTTAACGTGCGGGATGTTGGCTTCGTAGACCTTGGCTCCGATCCGTATCGGCTTTACCTGTATGTAGGCGACTCTATGCCGATGGCCGAACGCGAGTCGCTACAATCAATATCGACCGCCACTTTTTACGACTCAAACGTCAAGCCGCAACTTTTGCCATTAGCTCAAGCGCGCCAGAGCGAAGCTAGGGCGTTCATACCGGAGGACTTCACTGGCGGGGTCCCGGCGGCGGTGCTGGTTTCGCCTGACAGAAAAACGACTCTTTCGCTGCCCTTGGCCAAGTCTGGCGTGTCGGTTCTGCAAACGGCGTGGGAGGCCCTTGAGCCGATTGTCGATTCCCCCAGGCGAAACGCCATTCTTGAGCAAGTGTTCGACAGTTACGGCGTGGTGATGATAGTGGAGGGCAAAGATGTAGCTGCGAATACTAAGGTGCGCTCGATGGTGGATGCAGCCGTATCGGAGACCACCTCGAAGCTTCCTGGTCTAGAAAAAGAAATTCAACAGCCACCAGTGGTAGCAGTGATTTCCACTGAGGAAATGGAGGCTGAACGGGCGTTTCTTTGGAGCCTAGGCATCCGGGAAGTAAAGGAAGCACCGCGGGTGGCGATCCTATATGCTCGCGGCCGGATGATTGGCCCGGTGCTGGACGGCGAACGGTTAAACCGGGAAAGCATCAGCGCCATTTTGGACACCATTGGGCTTAATTGCGAATGTGGTCTCGACCGAAAATGGATGCAGGGTGTGATGGTGCCGCTCAAGTGGGACCGGGACCGAAAACAGCAGGTCGCAAAGCAGTTGGGATTCAATCCGGAAAGTCCAGAGATCCGAATCGAGATGAGCCAGATTCTGGCAAAGAGCGGCGCAGGGCAGGGCATCCATCGCTCCAAGATTATTGGTGACACGCTCGACGAGCTGCTTACTGGCTATCGTACCAAGGGGTTGGCTCCGGAGAATCCACCAAAACAAAATAAAAAGCCCTTTGCGGAGAGTTTAGAAATGAATAAGCCTGAGGCGTCAGAATTGATGTTGAGTTGGGTTGTCGTGGCCGGAATTTTAATACTCATTGCGGGTGGAGCTATTGTACTGTTTGCCCGCAGGAGGGAATCATAGAAGAATTGAAGTCTGTATTATTTCGCCAATTCAGTTGGTGTTTTCAGGGAGAACTGTCTTAAAATAATTTGGGAATTCAAGTTTTCGGGTTCTAATATAACTTGATGATGATCAAATTTGAATAATGGGTTGAGCCTGCCAACTTTCGCGTCTGGCCATTGAACATTATAATCTGAGAAGCCAGGCATTTTTTCAGGGAAATCAGTACTAATGTATTGGGCTCCACTTGAAAAAGCCAAATTCATTTGTCGATAATCATTTGTGCGACCTTCTGTTAAATTTGAGTCGCTTCGCGTTCTGATCAGATAACCTTGATTAATCCGCTTTTGAATCTCTGCATGGTTTTCGGTTGGATCATTGATTTTTAAAAAGGCAGATTCCGGATTCCCGGGCGGTGAACTTACAAATAAAAGTGCTCCCTCCAATTCGGGGTGAAGCTTGAGGTAGTTTGATCTTTCTTCCCCTTCATTGTCTAAAGCGAGGATAAATTTGCCACGACATTCCGCGAGCAATGGCCAGGCTCCTTTGCGAATAGCTTGGTTTAATGTCATGTGTTCGCCCTGAACCTTGTTTGGAGTAATGATTTTCTCAAGCTCAATGACTTCATTTATTTCCTTCTCAAGTTGTCTGAAATCGTCGACATTGAAGATGGTTGATTTGTTTTCTTTAGCGCTTGCAATCGTTTTTTTTGATTCGATTAAAATCATGATTGGCAGATGAAGGTTGTTTTTGCTGGACCATTTGTTTAGTTCGCTTAATGCCGCTTTTAAGGTTGGAGTATTGGATCTAAAATCAAAATTTGGGAAGTGGATTATTTTCATTCCCGGCGACATCATGGATTCAGTATCAAATTCGGGATGAAATGATTTCCAGTTTTTGAGGCCCGCTATTACTGGGCCCAGCGGAGAAGCGAAAGTGCCTCCTTTTGTGTCGTGAAATATATCCAATTCGAATTTACGCATGCCGAGAAGTTTCAGTTGTTCAGTCAGCACGCGATGGGTGTATGAAATATTTACGGCCTCATTGGGGATGACAGACTTAATAATTTTCATAACCTGAGGTACCGGTGCAATGTGATAACTGTTATGTGTTCCGATGATTTGAATCTGATTCAATTTTAAGACTAAATCAGATCGTGGTATAAGTTGTGATTCGATATCTATTTGAAATATTTTTTTTGCGTTTTCATTAGGGTGTATTAGTAAATGCTTTTTGTTTTTCGATAGGGAAGCCTTTGTCTTTGTGTTGGATGGACGAATTTCATGCCACCATGTCCAGTTTTCTGGGGCTGCCATTGAGGGGATTGAATAGGTCAGATATTTGTTTTGTTTATCTGCAGTTAAATCTCCATGAATGAGATTCTCTTTGCCGTTTTTATTTTGGTTATCAGCGCTATTGGCAGTTGGAGCTTTCAGGTGAAGAAAACTAAAACAGGCAAAAATGGTTGTTAATATTCTGTGTTTTATCAGATTCAAAACCAATTAGAGGTATGTTTCTTTAAAATTCTCAGGAAGAATGAGTTTATCTAAAAGTCCTTTTGAGTGGCTGAAGATTAATTGACTGGCCGGCTGCGGCCGGAGTCGATGATTTTTTGCAGTCGCTGCTTCATCCGTTCAAAAGCTTTTGGGTGTGCGTTGGCGATATTCTTTTCTTCCTGTTCATCCTGGCTAAGGTCGAAAAGTGCGAATCTGGGAACAGGGGTGTTAGCCAGTTTGTTTGTTACAACAGCATTTCTTTTTCGCTTCGAATCATGACGTTGAAGTTTCCATTTGCCGGCGCGGAAGCCGTAATTGCCGCCTTTGCCGTTATCCTGTATAATAAGGTGCCTCCGTCCCTTAGCACCCTTTTTTCCAAGTAATGCGTCCATGATATCGAAACTGTCGGGGCAAGCATCAATTGGTAGTTTGACGCCTGTGAGCGAGGCGAAACTTGAGGCGAAATCGATCGTACAGACTATTTCATCTGAAATACCGGGCGCTATACGACCAGGCCAGTATGTAATGAATGGTGTACGTGTGCCACCTTCGAGCACGCTGTATTTGCCGCCGCTGAATGGGCCGCCTGGCTGGTGATCGTCCATTTTCTCGAGCGCGCCGTCCTTGTAGCCGTCGTCGCCGACCGGGCCATTGTCGGAGCAGAACACAATGAGAGTGTTGTCGGAGAGTTTCAGCCGGTCGAGCGTCTTGACTATTTCGCCGACACACCAGTCGAGTTGTACGATGGCGTCCCCTCGAAAGCCTAGGGCGGACGTGCCGTGGAACCGCTCGTGCGGCATTCGAGGGACGTGCAGGTCATGTGACGAGAAAAACAGGAAGAACGGATTATCCTTGTTGGCTTCGATCCATTGGTTGGACTGCTTGACCCACTCGTCGGCGAGGTCCTCGTCGCGGAACCGCGCCGCGTGTCCGCCGGTGTAAAAGCCGATCCGGCTGATCCCGTTGTGGATGGTTGAGTTGTGCCCGTGGCTCCAATCCATCTTGAGGGTGTCCCGGTGCGTAAGGCCGGTTGGGTGATCCGGGCTCGGCTTTTTTCGGCCGACCCATAGCGGATCTTTTGGATCGAGATTTTTCACGCGGTGGTTCTCGACGTAAACCTGCGGCACGCGGTCGTTGGTCGTCGGCAGCAGAAAGCAGTGGTCGAACCCGATCTCGAGCGGACCCGGTTTCAGGTCGCCGTTCCAGTCCGGGCCGCCTGGCCCACCAAGGCCGAGATGCCATTTGCCAATCACGGCGGTGGCATAACCGGCGCGCTTGAGCAGCGACGGCAGCGTCTCGACGCCGGGCTGGATGATTGCCGGGCCGTTCGGCGGGGCAATGCCGGTGTTCTTCTGGCGGAACGCATACTTGCCGGTCAGGAAAGAGAATCGTGTTGGCGTGCAGGTGGAGGCGGAGCAGTAGCCGCTGGTGAACCGCAGCCCGTTGGCGGCCAAGCGATCGATGTGCGGCGTCTTGAGGTTCTTCGGCTTGGCCCCGTAGCAGCCGATATCCCAATAACCTAGGTCGTCGGCCATGATGACGATGATGTTGGGTTTCTCGGCCTTGGCCGCCTGGCCAGAGAGGGGACAGAGGATCGCAGCGAGTAGGGCGGGTAACAAACGCATGTCGCTTGTGTACCGGCGAAGCCGGGAGCCGTCAACCAAGCGCTTGGCCAAGCGGGGCCGGTTACGTTTTTTTCTGGTTGTGGATGGGCTGCGAGGATTTCTTTTGCAGCTTCTTCGGCCACCGGAAGGTGGGGGTGTCAAGCGGGTCGAAGCCGTGCAGGTGGCCGGGAGCCTGTCGCTGGGAGGGGCGCTGGTAACGCCAATCGGTATCGCCGAATATTTCCTTGGCGAGTTTGGCCAAGCCGGGGTCGTACACCTTCAACTCCTCACGGGTGTCGACGTGGTTGTGGTCGTGATCCGGCGGGCGATTGGTGTTGAACCAGCTTTGCACGCCCTCGGCCCAATACTCGGCCTTGTTCTTCGCAGCGTATTTGCCCTTCCATAAACCTTTGGCGATCGCAGCCTTGTAGGCGACGGCGAGTCGCTTATCGAACGTGGGGTCAACGTCGTAGATGCCGTTGAGGTGGATGGCGTGGGCGAATTCGTGGATCAAAATGTTCTCGGTGCTGTACGGGTCGCCGGGGTAGCAGAGCAGGTTTTCCTCCGCGCAACTGGCGACCGGGTCGGTGCGAGAGGAGCCAAGCCCGCGAGCCCGCCGATCCCAAAACGTGGCAGGCGTCATGTGGCTGTGCTCCGGCACCTGCGTGGTGAACTCGTCGTGTGCCATGACCACCAGCCGGCATTTGCGCAGGATCAAGTTGTCGATGATATCCTGCCGGTGGCCGATCATCTGCTCGACGAGATGGGCGGCTTCCTTCAGCGCGTAGTCGGACACCTTGCCGCTGGAGACGATTGGGAAGCCGTTGACATTCGTGCTCTTTTTGTAAAAGGCCGGGAGGTCGAGATGCTCCGGCAGCTTGTTGGAGACGGTATTTTTTTCCTCGGTCGATTTTTTTGGTTTCGGGCGGTTGCGGTATTTTTTGTAGAGACGTTTTTGGCGGTCGTCGAGATTCACCTTTTTGCCGGCGAGCCACATCTGTTTCACCTGTGTGCGAATATCAAGGATGTCGCCGTTCGCCGTGAAAAAGGTCGCCTCCTTGCCGGGCTCGATCGAGCCGAGCCGGTCGCCGACGCCGAGAATCTCCGCCGTGTTCAGCGTGATGCCCTTGAGCGCCTCGGCGCGCGGCAGGCCGTGCGCGGCTGACTGTGCGGCGGCGTACGGCAGGTTGCGGGCGTTCGCGGCGGCAAAGCGGGCAAGGCCCTCGCTAAAGGTCACCTTCACGCCGGCCTCGTGCAGGATGCCGGCGGCCCGAAACTGGATGTCGTATCGGTCGAAGTCGCGCGGCGGCAGGGT
>NYYJ01000044.1 GCA_002686755.1 Verrucomicrobiales bacterium | reverse complement strand
GGCCGGATGAGGGTGAAAACATTCGACTGTTCGTTTCCAAAAGCCATCCGCCCTCCCTCTCCCTGACCCTCTCCCGCTGGGAGAGGGAATCTTGGCCAAGCGGGAGGGCGTCAGGAGATGGGGTAATCCTCGATCTCNGCNNTNACNCANATNTGCACGGCGGCGTTNAGNGGCATCTCGTCGACGCCGATGGCCAGACGGGCGTGCCGGCCGCGCTCGCCGAAGACGGTGTTGAACAGCTCCGACGCACCGTTGAGCACCTGCGGGTGGCCGCGAAAACCAGGCGCGGTGTGCACGTAGCCGTCCACCTTCACGATGCGTTTCACGCGGTCAAGATCGCCGGCGGCCGCCTTGAGTTGGGCGATCGCATTGATCGCGCATTGCCTCGCCGCCTGATAGCCCTGATCCTCGGTGATCTCGCCGCCGCACCGGCCGGCATAGGCCATCTCGCCGTTGCGCCACGGCAGTTGGCCCGAAGTGAGGACAAGATTGCCGGTACGCATCCACGGTTCGTNCGCCGCCACAGCCGGCGGCGGCGGCGGCAGTTCGATGCCCAGTTCGGTTAGTTTTGCTTCAATGCTCATGAGTATAAATCGCTTGGTTAAGTTGCCCATCAAACGGCTATTTGAAGAACGCCGGAAACTGGGACTTGGTCGCTGTGATGCCTCGGGTGATGTAGTCGAGATCACCGGCGATGCTGAACAACTGGCAGCCCAGCCCACGGCACTTGAGCGCGAATTCCTCCGTCTTGGACAACACACCCCACGGCTTGCCGCTGGCCTTGGCCGCGGCGGCGATGCGCTCAATCGCCCCGAGCACATGCGGATCCATCGGGTTGCCCGGCTTACCGAGGTTGTTGGACAAGTCGCTTGGCCCGACGAACAGGCAGTCCACCCCGTCCACGGCGGCAATGCCCTCGACNCACTCCACCGCCTCAGCGGTCTCGATCTGGATCACCGTCCAGCGGTCGCGGTTGCAGTCGGCCACGTGCTCCGGCGCCGGCTTGGCGCCGTACTCCGCCTCATGGTTACCTAGGTACATTCCGCGCTCGCCCTCCGGGTGGTATTTCATCCAGCGCACCGCCTGCTCCACCTCGGCCACGGTTCGAACCTGCGCCATCATGACGCCGCTGGCGCCGCCCTCCATCGGGCGCATCACCGTGGCGTAATCGGTCGGGGCCACCCGCGCAAAGGCATCCAGCCCAGTCGCACGGCAGGCCATCAGCAACACCTCTAGATCCTGATTGGGCAACCCGGAATGTTCCTGATCGATCCAAACGCCGTCGAGGTCGCCGAACTTTCCGGCGACCTCAATCAGTTTCGGGCTGGGGAACGCGCTGACCGCCATCACGCGAACCTCCCGGCCTGCTGCCAGTTTCTGCTTGAGCGTCTCGATGGGCATCGGCGTGGGGAACGATAGAAGCCAAGCGCCGGGAAAACAAGTCGGCCGCTTGGGGAGCGCACGCGGCCCGCGTGCGGTTTTTGGCGGCTCGCCGAAAACAAGACGTCCGGCGAGCCACCGGACGCCACACGCCAGCGGTGTGTGCCCCCTTCCACTTGGCCAAGCGGGAAGTTGCGGGTAGCCTTGCGGCGTGAACGCGATCAATCAACGAACTTTCCTCAAGCGCACAGGCCAAGGGCTCGCGGGCTTGGCCATCGCACCGGCCGCCTTGGCCAAGCGGCTTGGCCATGCGAAACCCCGAACGGCCGCTCCGCCGGTGGCCACGTTTTCCATCGTGGCGTTTGATGCCAAGACCGGCGACCTCGGTGTGACAGTGCAGAGCAAGTTTTTCGCGGTCGGCAGCGTGGTGCCGTGGGCCAAGGCCGGCGTCGGCGCCATCGCAACCCAATCGTACGCGAACGTGGCTTACGGGCCGGAGGGACTGGAGCGCTTGGCCAAGGGCCAATCCGCCAGAGATACCGTCGACGCCCTCACCAAGGCCGATGCGAACCGGCGCCTGCGGCAACTGGGCATTGTCGATGCCAAGGGGCAAAGCGCCTCTTACACCGGCTCCGGCTGCAAGCATTGGGCCGGTCATATCGAGAAACCGAATTTCTGCGCGCAGGGAAATATCCTGACCGGCAAGGAGGTCGTTGACGCCATGGCCGCCAGCTTCGAGGCGTCACAAAAGAGGGCCGAGGGCGGGCTGTGCGACTGGCTGGCCAACGCGTTGACGGCGGGGCAGAAGGCGGGCGGCGACTCACGCGGCCGGCAATCCGCCGCGCTGCTCGTCGTCCGGAAAAACGGAGGCTACGCCGGGGGCAGCGACCGGTTCATCGACCTACGCGTGGACGATCACAAAACACCGATCGTCGAGTTGCATCGGCTGCTGTCCATCCACAAGAAAATATTCCGACGTGCCCACGTGAATCCGCCCAAGGCGTGACGGCGACCGATCCGGTTATTTTTTTGCGGCATTCACCTGGGAGGTGCGGCGCTTGGCCACGACGCGCTTGATGCTCTCGTCGGCAATGACGCCACACAGGATGACCAAGCCCAGGATGGCAAACTCGAGGTGGGTGGAGATGCCGAGCATGCTGATCGCGTTGTAGATCAGGCGGATGACGGATGCCGCAATGATGACGCCGAGGATGCCCCCCTCGCCACCCCGCAGGCTGCACCCCCCCAGCACCGCAGCCGCGATGGCGTACAGTTCATAAAAATTGCCGATCTGCGCCGGTTGCACGGCGTTAAGCTCGAAGGCAAACAGCATGCCGCCGACGCCGGCGAGCAGGGAACAAATCATGTAGGCGACCACCTTCACGGCGTCGGTGTTGATGCCGCTGTAGCGCGCCGCGTCCTCGTTGTTGCCGAGCGCCAGCAGGTAGCGACCCCAGATCGTGCGGTTCAGGAAAATCGCCGCCAACACTCCGATCACGACCATGAACAGAAACGGCGACGGCAGGCTGAAGGTTTCCGTGATGGGAATCTTGCCCTTGAAGATTGAGGCCAGCCCCTCGATGAATTCCTTGTTCACGAAACCGCCGTGGTCTTTTTGCGGGATCGGGCCAAGCGATTGGTTGTCGGTCAGCCACCGGGCGATGCTGCGGTAAATCAACAGGCCACAGAGCGTCACCACAAATGGCTGGATCCTTGCCTTGGTGATGAGCAGACCGTGAACGAGGCCGATGAGCATGGACAGGCACAGCATTGCGGCAATCGTCAGGGTCGGACTGAACCCGCTGATCGTGAGCAGGTACGACATCGACACGGCCACCAGCCCCACCACGGAACCGATCGACAGGTCGATCCCGCCCGTGATGATCACGAACGCCACCCCGATGCTGATGACGGCAAAGAGGCTCGACCACTTGATGATGTTCTGGAGATTGTAGCCACGGAGGAAGTCCGGGTTGAGGATTGCCGTGACCAGAAAAATGGCGACGAACAGCGCGAAGATGCCGAGTGTGTTTTTTTTCATCTCAAGCGGCAATCTGCGACCCAGTGGCCAATTGCATGACGGCTTCCTCGGTGAGTTGGCTGCGGCCGAGTTCGCCGGTGATCGCCCCCTCGTGCATCACCAGCGCCCGGTCGGCCATGCCGAGCACCTCCTCCATCTCGCTGGAGACGAACAAAATGGCGACGCCCTCGGCAGCAAGCTGCTCCATCAAGCTGTAAATCTCCTGTTTCGATCCCACGTCAATGCCGCGGGTCGGCTCGTCCAGCAGCAGCAGGCGCGGTTTCATTGCCAGCCATTTGCCCAGCACAACCTTCTGCTGGTTGCCCCCGGACAGGTACTGCAACACCTGCTCCAGGTGCGGAGTCTTGACGTTCATTTGTTCGACCGCCTCGTGGGCCACGTCCATCTCCGACTGAAAATCGATGGCCCCCATTTTTTGATCGACCCGCAGGCGCGGCAGACTCGCGTTTTCACGAACGGTCATTTGCAGAATGAGTCCGTGCTGCTTGCGATCCTCCGGCGCGAGGGCAATGCCGGCATCAATCGCCTCAACCGGTTTCTGCGGGCGCATTTCCCTGCCCTCCAGCTTCAACTGGCCGCCCACCGCCGGGGTCACGCCGAAGATCGTCTGCAACAGCTCCGTGCGCCCCGCCCCCACCAGACCGGCGATCCCAACGATTTCGCCCCGGCGCACGGTGAACGACAGCTCACGATGCGGATGGGCCGACGTCCGGAGCCGTGCTGCCTCGAGAACCACCTCACCCGGCTCGGCGGAATTGCGCTGGTAAAACCGGGATACATCGCGGCCGACCATCAGCTTGACCATGGCGTCATGGCTGATGTCCTCCTTGGCAAGTTCGCCGGCGTTCTCGCCGTCTCGCAAGATGGTAACCCGGTCGGCCAGTTCGTTCACCTCTCCCAGACGGTGTGAAATATAAATGATGCTGATGCCCTGCGATCTCAAGTCGTTGACCACCCCGAAAAGGTTCTGCGTCTCCCTTTGAGAGAGGCTCGAAGTCGGTTCATCCATGATGATGACACGGGCATCGACCGAGAGCGCCTTGGCGATCTCAATCAACTGCTGGTGGCCGATGGTCAGGTCGGCCACCAGCGTGTCGGTGGGGAAATCAAGCCCAACCCGCTTCAGGTGCCCTGCCGCCTCGGCATGCATTTGTTCGCGGCTGAGGAAGCCGGATTGGTGCCGTTCGTTGCCGAGAAAAATATTCGCCGCGATGTCGAGGTTGCTGGCGAGATTCAGTTCCTGGTGGATCAATGCGATCCCGTGGGACTGCGCCTCGCGAACGGACCGGAGTTGGATCGCTTGGCCGTCCAGCCGGACGACTCCCGAATCCGCCGTGTGCACCCCGGCGAGAATTTTCATCAGCGTACTTTTGCCGGCGCCGTTTTCACCGACCACAGCGAGGACTTCGCCCTCGGCGAGTGTGAGTTGAACATTGTGCAGGGCGCGAACGCCGGGGAACTGCTTCTCGAGAGCCGCGACCTCAAGCAGGGGTGGCTTCGCGTCCCCCATCATTTCTTGGCACCCAGCTCGGCCATCCTCTTTTTCTCGGCCCAAAACTCATCGATATTTGCCTTGGTGACCACTTTGAAACCGACATCGATGAACCTGCTCTCGGGGATCGCCGATATGTCACCGGCCGCGATGCTGGCGAGCAACTTGACGGAGTTGTACCCGTAGTTCCACGGCTGCTGACTGATCGTGCCGTGGGCGTGGCCGTCCTGAATCGCCTGTAGCAGCGCCTCCTGCTCGTCGAATCCGCACACCTTGATCTGCTCCAGCTTCTCCGCTTCCCTGATGGCATCGATGCAGGCCGGTGGATTGTACGCGAATAAACCCACCATGCAGGCCAAGTCCTTGTACTTGGAGATTGCGTCCTCGGCGTTGGCCTTGGCCTTGGCCTTGTCGAAGTTGTCCGTGCGGGTGTCGAGGATGGTGTATTTCTCCCCCTTGAATACCTTCGAGACTTCATCAAACTGCACTTGGCCAAGCGTCTGGTGGGGGCGCTCGAGCAACTCGTCAATGACACCCTGCCGGCGTTGGCGGGCGTTGAGTTGTTCCAAGCGACCGACAAAAATCATTACCTCGCCCCCGTCCGGGATGGCCTCCTTCACCAGTTGGCCAAGCGCACGCCCGGCCTTATAGTTGTCGGTGCCGATGTAAACCAGGCGGTCGCTCTCTGGTGCATCTGCGTCGTGGGTGATCAGTTTCGTGGCCTGAGCGATCTCGTTCAGGTGTTCGGTCTGATTGGCCGGATCCACCGGGCTGACGGCGATCCCCTTCACGCCCTTGGCCACCATCGCCTCCAACAGGCGTTTTTGGTCCACGACGCCCTCGGTCGGCATCAGCACCTCGCATTTCACGCCGAACTCCTCCTCTGCAATACGCACGCCCGCAGCGCACAGATCCCAAAACGGATCGACTCCGTTTGTGATGTAGGCGAAGTCGCTTTTTTCACTTGGCTTGACGCAGCCGACGGCGATGGCCACCGCCATCGCAGCCGCTGTCAGGGTCAGTTTTTTAATCATGTTTTTGTGTTTGANGGGTTGTCAAAAAATCAATGCACGGTCGTGCCGCCGTTAACGTGGATGTTTTGGCCGGTGACGAACGCCGCCGCCTCGCTGGCGAGGTAAACAATTGTGCCGGCCAGATCCTCCGGCCTACCCCAGCGCTGCATCGGGATGCTCGCGAAGTAGCCGTCCTTGAGTTCCTGCGGATCGTTCTCATGCCGCTCGACCGGAATCCAGCCGGGCGCAACCATGTTGACCGTGATGTTCCACGGCGCCAACTCGTGCGCGAGGCTGCGGTTAAACCCGTTCTGCCCGCCCTTGGCCGAGACGTAGGCCGTGAACGGCGTGACGCCGAGGTGAAACACCTCCGAGCCGATGTTAATGATGCGACCCCAGCGCTGCTGCTTCATGTGCGGCAACACGGCGCGCGTCACGAGGAAAGGGCTCTTAATGAAAAAATCGAGCATGCTCTGGTAAAATGCCCAGTCGTACTCCTCGATCGGCTTCTGAGGCTGGTCCGGGGTGGCATTGAGAATCACGATGTCGATCGGGCCAAGCCGCTCGCCGGCCTCGTCGACGAGCCGGTTCACATCGGCCTCGTCGGTGACGTTGGCCCGGATCATCGCTCCCTCCGCCCCGGTGGCCTCGAACTCGGATAGCGCCTGCGCGGCGCGCTCCTCGTTGTTGAAATAGTTCATCGCCACCTTGGCACCCGCCTTGCCAAGCGCGACCGCCATTCGCTTACCCAGACCGGTCGAACTGCCGGTGACCAGGGCCGTCCTGCCCTTCAGTGAAAATTGTTCCGTACCCATGTGTGCCTTGAAAAGGCCGGGACGATACCGGAATCGCGCCACGGATGGAATCCTGCATTTTGCGGCCAAGCGCTTGGCCAAGCGGCGGGTCAGCGGCCGCAAACCTCCGCGGCGGACAGGTGGGTCAGGTCCGGCACGGCCCAGTCCGGTTCACATTCCTGCAGTGCCTCCAGCGTTCCCCCACCGGTGGCCACGGCGAGTGTGCGCGCACCGATGTGCCGGCCGCAGGCGATGTCCCTTGGCGTGTCGCCGACCACAACGATCTCCGGGCCGTCTAGCCGGCACTCGAGGTATTCGCCACCTCGGGTCTTCGCGGCGGCGGCGATACGGTTGCGATCCTCGTCATCGTCGGAGAAACCGCCGAACGCAAAACGATCCCACAGCCCGTAGACGCCGAGCTTGCGCATGGCCCCCTCGCGGATGTTGCCGGTCAATAGGCCAAGCGTCGGCGCGTCCGGCAGAGCCGCAATCTCGTCGAGCATCCGCAGCACGCCGGGAAACGGGCCGCCCGTGTTTGCGTCAAGATGCCCGTCCACGAGGCGGAGGTAATGACTGAAAAACGTGTCGCGGGTTTCGGCCGTGCAGTCGATGCCGCCGTGCCGGCACATCTCGCGGAAGAGCGAGTAGTCGGTGCGGCCGGCAAACTTGATTTTCCCGGTGACGTCACCGACGCCGAACGCCGCCTCAAACGCCTCGCCGAACGCCTTCATCCCAGCGCCGCCGGTGCTGACCAGCGTGCCGTCGATGTCGAACAACACCAACCGCACCGCGCCACGGGCGGGTTCGTTCGCGCTTGGCCGGGTGGTCGGGTTCGTTTCGCCTTGGGCGTCAGCCATGATTTGCGTCGTGTTGAATCGGGCGTTGCCGTATGGATGGGTTCGCCGGGGAGTCCCCCCACCGGGATCGGGGGGTGGGNAAANTCTGATGCACCAACCAAAAAGTCAACCCNTCACCANACGGGACGTGTGGANAACGTGGNNCCCGCTCGCGTTGAGTTGGCTGATGATGGGGATCGAACTGCCGTTGCTCAGCGCAGTGGTGGCGCGGCTCGCCAACCCGGAGGTGAACCTCGGCGCGTACGGCGGCGTGGNGTTCCCGCTCGCGCTGCTGATCGAGGCGCCGATCATTATGCTGCTCACCGCCAGCACCAAGCTGAGCCGCGACCTCGCATCATACAAAAAACTTTGGCGCTTCATGATGGTTGCCGGCGGCGGACTCTCCGCGCTGCACCTGCTCGTCGCCGTCACGCCGCTGTTTGACTGGCTCGTCGGCGGGCTGCTCGGCGTCGACGACGGCATCCTCGAGGCCAGCCGGCTCGGCATGATCATTATGACGCCGTGGACGTGGGCCATCGCGCACCGGCGCTTCAACCAGGGCGTGCTGATCCGGTTCGGCCGCTCCAAGGCCGTTGGCTGGGGAACGCTCGTCCGGCTCGTCGCCGATATCGCCGTCCTGTTCACCTGCTACGCGTTGGCTAAATCGTTCGACTCCCCGTTGCTCGGCATCATCGCTGCCACGTCGGCGGTCTCTGCCGGGGTCGTGGCCGAGGCGGTTTACGCGGCGTGGATGGTGCGGCCGGTCGTTCGCGATGTCCTGCCCGGGGAAC
The DNA here is from genome assembly GCA_002686755.1 of Verrucomicrobiales bacterium. Classification (GTDB taxonomy): domain Bacteria; phylum Verrucomicrobiota; class Verrucomicrobiia; order Limisphaerales; family UBA1096; genus UBA1096. The sequence goes on along the minus strand of NYYJ01000044.1, from coordinate 5,490 downwards.
GGGCCACCGAACCGCCGCTCAACCGCAAACGATTCCTGTCGTTCTACGTGCCGCTCGCGCTGAGCCCGCTGCTCGGGCTGGCCGCACAGCCGATCCTGACCGCCGGCATCAGCCGGATGCCCTCCCCGCTCGAGTCGCTGGCCATCCTCCCGGCGCTGAACGGCTTCACGTTTTTATTTCGCTGCGTCAGTCTGGCTTTTCTCGAGGTCGTGGTGGCGCTGGTGGAGCGGCCGGGAGGCTACACTGCGCTACGGGGCTTCGCGTGGCGGGCCGCGCTTGGCCTGTTTTGCCTGCAATTGGCGATCGTCGCCTCGCCGTTGGCCAACGGCTGGTTCGGCACCGTCAGCGGGCTCGAAGCGCCGTTGGCCCAGCTCGCCTCCGAGGCGGTCTGGGCGGCGCTGGCCTTCCCGGCGATCGGGTTTGCGAACAACCTCTGCCAGGGCGTGCTCGTGCACGAGCACAAGACACGCGCCGTGACCGAGTCGGTGGCGGTGTTTCTGGTCGTGACCATCGTCGGCTTGACCGTCGGGGCGCACGGCGACTGGTTGCCCGGGGCGATCTTCGGCTTCATGGTGTACGCGCTTGGCCAAGCGGCGCAGTTCGGGTGGCTGTTCGTTCGCAGCCGCGCCGATCGCCGGGCGCTTGGCCAAGTGCAAAACGTCACAAGACCGTCACAAAACTGAATCGCCTTGCAAGCCCCGCCGACTTGTGCCTTAATGCACTCGTTGTTGGTTGAAGGTCAACCGGCACAAATAGAAAGGAAACAGAAAATGGCACACTTCGTGAAACTGACACAGGCTTCGCCGACCGGTTACACCGAGGAGGATTCCAGGGTTCTGTTCAACCTCGACACGGTCATCTCCGTTGAACCGGTGGGCGACCAGACGATGATCCAAACCCGCTGGGGGCGGATGACCGTCAAGGAGGACCTGGACACGATCCTGGACCTGGCGAATGCCGACCGGGGTGGCTTCGACGCCCCCCAACTCGATTCGATNAATCGAATCAACGAGGAGTCTCTCTCCTTGTAACGACACGGGCGAAGGCCCGATTTGGAAAAACTGAATAAGCACTGACCCGCAGCCGGTTGCTCCCCTAGGGACGCCGGCTGCGTTTGTGTTTTTTGGGGATCGTGCGAAGTTTACCGGCGCTGGAAGTAGCCTTTTTGTTTTTCGTTGATGGACATGCCAAGGCGTTCCATGACCTGCATCATGTCTTCCCAGACATGGCGCCGGATCACCCATGACTGGTTGCGCAGCAGGTAGGACGGGTGGAAGGTGGGCATCACCGGCACGCCCCGATACGCCTTCCAGTTGCCGCGCAGGCGGGTGATGCCGGCCGGTTGTTTGCCGAGCAGTCCCTCGACGGCGGTGCCGCCCAGCGCGACCATGACCNTGGGCTGGATGATCTCGATCTGCNGCCGGACCCACGGGAAGCAGGTCNCCATNTCGTCNGGNCGCGGCTTGCGGTTNCCGAATNCCTTGCCGGGNGTGTCGGGGCGGCANTTGAGGATGTTGGCGATGTANACCTTGNCGCGATCCANCCCGGTGGCCTCGATGATCTTGGTCAGCAATTGGCCGGCCGCGCCGACGAACGGCTCCCCTTCCCGGTCCTCGTCCTGCCCCGGGGCCTCGCCGACGAACATCAGCTCCGCCTCCACGGTGCCGACGCCGAAGACAACCTGCGTGCGCGTCGATACGAGGTGATCGCACTGGGCGCAGGCGAGCGCCTCGTCACGCAGCTTGGCCATGGCGGACGCCTTCTCGTCGGCGGACAGCTTGGGCGAGTGGTAAACGCTTGGCTCTTCGGGGCGTTGCGGGGCCGCTTGGCCAAGCGGGGCGGGAGCGGTTTTTTGCGCGGTCGGCTTGGCCAAGCGGGAGAGTGATTCCGGCGAGACATCGACGTAACGCACGCCCCGCTGCTTGAGCGACTCGAGGTGACTGATGGTGGCGTCAAGCAATTGATGATACGCGCCGGGCATCGGCGAAACGATAGGCCAAGCCATTGGTCGATCACAGGCCAAGTTATTCACCGCAACGCGGCGGGGGCATCACTCGACAATGGCCTTGAAGGCGGCATGATCCCGCACCGGGTCCCAGGCGGTGTCGGATTTCAGTTCGCCGACCTCCATGCCAAGCGGCTTGTCCTTGAGNGTGTGTAGCAGNTCNATGCATNGATCCGCTTGNCCAAGNTGNAGGTAGATCAGNCCCATTTGGATGTGGATGCGCTGCGCGTTNACGGCGTTCTTGGCGAGCGGATAAAGCGCCATNGCCTGCCGNCCNCGCATGAGCGCCTGTTCGGNGTCNCCCAGCATGGCGTANGTCAGGCCCATGTTCATCTGCACCCGCGGGTCGATCGGGTTTTCGGTCGCCATGCGCTTGAGCATCGCCAGGGCCGCCTCGAGTTCGGGCCGCATTTTTTCCGGTTCGCCCATCCGCTGGTAAACGAACGCCCGCGCAAGGGCCTTGGGGATCACACGGCTCTGCGAGAGGAAGGGATCCTCCTTGATGGAATCGATCGCGTTGAGCGACTCCCCGTAGTTGCCCAGCGCCAGCTCGAACCGGTGCTCGTGGATGAGGTACTTGTCCCGGCCGACGATCCCCTGCGCCTCCTTCAGGAACGCCAGGGCGGTTTCCGGGGTGCCGTCACGCGCCCAAATGGCGTCAATCTTGAGACCGTAGTAATCGGCCGCATCGTTAAGCAAGATGGCGCGATCCAGAATCTCAATGGCCCGGCCGAAGTTCTTAACAACGATGTGGGTAAAGCCCATCTCACGTAGGATCATGTCAGACTGTGGGTTCAACTCCAGCGCCTTGTCCATGCTGGCGAGCGCTAGCGGGAGGTCGCCCTTGGCCCGCTGTACCCAGGCGATGTCCTCGATGTGCTGCGAGGCGCCCGGCTCCATCTTCCGCGCCAGTTCGAACTCCGCCAGCGCCTTGTCAAACTCGCCCAGCCCCCAGTAATGCAGGTAGCCCTTGGCCGTATGCACCATCGGTGCCTCCGGCGCCAACTCGACTGCCTTCGCCACGCTGGTTCTCGCAAGGGCCAGCCGTGCTTCGGTTCGGTCAATCCCCGACCAATGATAGCCCAGGTGGCACAGCGCGATGATCGCGTGGGCTTCCGCGAACTGGTCATCCAGCGCGACTACCTTCTTCGCGAGGGCGAGGTTGGTGTCGAGTTCCCGCTTGGCAATGTGCACGATGCCGCGCTGGAGCAGTACAAGGTATTGGTCGTACGCCTCCATGTTCTGGGTTGGCTTGCGGGCGATCCGCGCCTGCTCCTGCTGCGTCAAGTTGGCCTCGAGATAACCCGCAATATTCTTAGCCACAAGCGTCTGCACATCGAATACTTCGCTAAACTGCCCGTCGTACGTCTCCGACCAAAGATGCCGATCCTCCCGCGCATCGATCAACTGAACGACGATCCGAACCTGCTCCCCGGCGCGCTGCACCGAGCCCTCCAGTACATGAGCGACATTGAGCTTGGCGGCGATCTCCGGCGATGTTGGCCGGTTGTCACCCCTGTACGCCATGACCGACGTGCGGCTGATCACCTTCAACTCACCGATCTTCGAGAGCGTGGCAGTGATGACCTCGGTCAGCCCGTCGGCGAAATTCTGCTCCGCCTCGCCCTTGGCGAAATTATCAAATGGCAGCACGGCGATCGACTTCGGCGGGATGGCGCTCAAATCCACGCCGCCGCCTGGCCGGAGAAAAAACGCGGCGACCATCGCGAGTACGACCACCGCCACCGCGATGGGCAGCACAAGCGACCTGCGCTTGGCCAAGCGCCCCGGAAGATCGACCTTGCCGTGGCTAGCCCCCACCGGCAGGCCGTCGTTGGTGACACAATACACCTCGAACGCATCGTCTATTCCCTTGAACTTGGGAAAGCCGATGCTCTGCGTTGACAGGTCGGCATGGTGCGCGATATCGCGCTGCACCTTGTCGGACACCGCGATGCCGCCCGCCGGCGCGACCGTCTCGACGCGCGAAGCGATGTTCACGCCGCTGCCAAGCACGTCGTTCTCCGTCTGCACCACGTCGCCCTGGTGCACCCCAATGCGCAGCACGAGATTCCGGACACCCCGGACCCCCTTCTGGATGCGTATTGCACATTGAACCGCATCGTACGAACTGGGGAAACTCAGCAGCAGTCCGTCGCCCATCTCCTTGAGCCATTGGCCGCCGGACTCCTGCACGATCGGCTGGACGATCTGCTTCTGCATGGCAAGCAACTCGAGCGCCCTGACCTCGTCGCCCTCCGTCAGCTTGGAGAAGCCAACAATGTCGGTGAAAACGATGGCAGCAAGGCGGCGCTTGTGTTGTGGCGTGTCCACGGAAACAGTGCGAAAACCGTAGCCGCTTGCCTAATCGCTTGGAAGCAAAACCGGGCGCTGGCTTTCCGTGCGCCTTGCCAAGCGGGGGTGGGTTCCCGTAGGTTTCCGGCCGCTTTTGGGAATGAAGGTTTACATCAACGGCAAGTTTTACAGCGAGCAAAACGCGAAGGTGTCGGTGTTCGACCACGGACTGCTTTACGGCGACGGCGTGTTCGAGGGCATCCGCGCGTATCACGGCCGCGTGTTCAAGCTGAAGGAGCACATCGACCGGCTGTTCTGCTCGGCCCGGGCGATCCTGCTCGATCTGCCGATGACGCACGCGGAGTTGATGGAGGCCACGATTGAGACCTGCCGCCGCAACAAGCTCAACGACGGCTACATCCGGCTGGTCGTCACGCGCGGTGCCGGCACGCTGGGCCTGAATCCCAACCGTTGCTCCAACCCGCAGGTGATCATCATCGCCGGGAAGATCCAGCTTTACCCGCCGAGTCTGTACAAAAAGGGCATGGAGATCGTTACGGTGGCGACGACGCGCAACCATCACAACGCGGTCAACCCAGCGATCAAGTCGCTCAACTACCTCAACAACATCCTGGCCAAGATCGAGGCGAACACAGCCGGGTACGAGGAGGCGATCATGCTCAACGCGGAGGGCTACGTGGCCGAGTGCACCGGCGACAACATTTTCATCCTCAAGGACGGGCAGATGTTCACCCCGCCGCTCTCGTCCGGCGCGCTTCACGGGATCACGCGCGGCACGGCGATCGACCTCGTGGCCGGGCTGGGCATCTCCACCGCCGAGCCGAACATGACCCGATACGACCTGTACAACGCGGACGAATGTTTCCTGACCGGCACCGGCGCGGAGATCGTGCCGGTGGTGAAGATCGACCAGCGGGTCATCGGCAACGGCAAACCGGGGCCGGTCACCAAGAAGGTGGTCAAGGCGTACCAGGAATTGACCAAGGTCTCCGGCGAGCCAATCGCCAAGCGCTGAGCCCGGCCCGCGTTGCCGCCTGGCCAAGCGCTTGGCCAAGCCGGTTTGGGGAGCATTTCGCCTGCTTCAGCCTTTTGGTCTGGCAGGTTTCGTGCTATGTTTTCTCCTGTTGTTGCACGGTCAAAACGCCTTTCCCCGCGCGATGACGCCCAAA
>NYYJ01000043.1 GCA_002686755.1 Verrucomicrobiales bacterium | reverse complement strand
GGCGGGGTCGGGCTCGAACTCCAGCTCGCCGACCCCGTCCTCGGTGTCGATGGACTCGGCGCTCTCCCAATCGGAGAGGTTAATGGAGGTCTCGATGGTGAACTCGAGCAGCGGTGTCACGTCGCCGGTGCCGTACGGGCCGATCACACGGAACACCCGCTGGCCGTCCTCATCGGTGCCGAACTCCACCCGGGTCTGCTCCTGCAGGAAGGCAACCGTGTCGACTTTGCTTGCGTTGGCGGCGGCATCCAGCGGGGTCACTCCGGTGTCACTGAGCTGGTTGAGGTCGGTGCCAAAAAAGAGATGAAGCGCCACCAAGTCGTTGTCCCCGATGGTGGCGGCATCGTGGATGCTCATTTTCGGCCCGTTCACGCCTCCGGCCTCGACGATCATCTCGGCGATGTCCGCGAACCCGAATGCCTCGGCGACGTCCAGGGGTGACCAGTGCCATTGGTCGAGCAGGTTCGGGTTTGCGTCGAATTCCAGCAGGGTTGCCGCCACCTCGGCGAAGCCCTGCGCGGCGGCCACGTTCAGGTTGGTGCGTTTCCAGTTGTCGACCGAGTCCACCTCGGCCCCGGCCTCGAGCAGAATCCGGCAGTTGTCCGGGTGGTTCAGCCCGACGGCGTAGGAGAGCGGCGTGAAGCCCTGCTCGGTCTTGGCCTCGCGATCGGCCCCCTTGGACAGGAGCAGGTTCAGGATGTCCTTGTTGCGCGAATGCGAGGCGTAATGCAGCGGCGTCTTGGTGGTATAGGCCGGTTCGTTCACGTCGGCCCCGGCCTCGAGGAGGGTGTTGACGGCGTCGATGTTGTTGGTCTGGATCGCGGCGATGAACGATTTCTCCGCACCGCTCGGGGCGTCGTTCTCGCGCAGAATCTCCTCGGCCTCGATGGACTGCATGATGATGGCCCAGTCCAGCGCGGTGCGCTCGGCCTTGTCCTCGGCCTCGATGTCGGCCCCGGCATCGAGCAGGATCAACAGCACCTCCGGATGGTTGAGCTCGGCGGACATGATGAGCGGCGTGAAGCCGTGTCGGTCGGTGACCTCCAGGTTCGCCTCGTGCTGGATGAGCAACTCGGCCATACCGATGTGCCCTCGCTCCACCGCGAGCAGCAGCGGGATGTTGCCATCTATATCCGCTTGGTCGATGTCGGTTCCGGCATAAATGTGGAGTTTCACGCCAAGCACGTCGTTGTTCCACGCCAGGATATGGATGCCGTCCGCGGGCGGCTCCACCGTGGCCCCAGCCTCGAGCAGCAGGTCGATGATGTCATCCTTCGAGCCTGAGATCGCCAGGTCCAGCGGGGTCTTGGACTGATTGTTCACCACGTCCGGGTCAGCCCCGGCATCAAGCAGGAGAGCCACGACCTCGGGCCATGTCTTCATCACGGCATAATGCAGCGGCGCGTACCCGGTTGTATGCTTCTCGTCCAAGTCAGTCTCCGCGGCGATATGGGCCTCGACCGTCTCAACATCGCCATCGGAAGCTGCCTGCCAAAGGGACTTTTCCGGGGCCTCCTGACTCAACGCCAAGCTGGGCAGGGCGTGTAGGGAGGACAGCAGCGCGANCGCNGCAATGTGNTTTTTCATCTGNCCGNGAGGCTACGCCCCGGNTTAACCGATGCAAGCCGGATTTGGCAAAAAATGGCAAACCAACCCACANCCACTCGTCGAACCGGCCGTGACACCGGCTTNNCACCCTCTCCGGGAAATCTCCGCACTTGGCCAAGCGGGTGGGTTGGCTTTTTTCGAAAAGAAACGGCGCGCGCCTCGACCGGCGCTTGGCCAAGCGGGCTTCAATTCATGTGCAACACGGCCTTAATGACGCCGGCCTCCGGCTTGAGCCAGTTGGGGAATTCGCCGATGAAGTCGTCGTAGCTGGCGCGGTGCGNGAGCCACGGNTCGGTGTNGATNACGCCTTCCTCAATTAGGCGGATAATCCGAGTGAAATCGGCCGGCACCGCATTGCGGCTGGCCTTGATGGTCAGTTCCGGCCGGTGGATGGCCACGTGCTTGAAACTCAATTCCTGCGTGGTGATGCCCACATACAACACCTGCCCGGTGAAGGAGCAGTACTGGAATGCCTTGGACATCGAAACGTGGCTGCCCGTGGCATCGATCACGGTGTTCGGCAAATCGCCGCCATTGGTTTCACGCAGACGATCGGCCTCCGTGCCATCGTTCTTGAAAACCACTGTGTGATCCACGCCGAGCTTGTCCTTGCAGAATTGCAGGCGTGTTTCGTTCATATCCATCACCGTGATCTCGGCCTTGGCCACTTTCAAAAACTCGACCGCCGCCATGCCGATCGGCCCGGCACCAATCACCAGCACCTTGTCGCCGGGCTGGGTGTCCGCGCGGTTCACNCAGTTGCANCCGATGGCCAGCGTCTCCACCAGCGCGAGCTGTTCCATGGTGAGTTTCGTCGACGGATGCAGCTTATGCGCCGGCAACACGAACCGTTCGCACATACCGCCGTTCTTGTGCACGCCGATCACCTCGAGGCTCTCGCAGCAATTCGTAGCGCCCTTGCGACAGGCGTAGCATTCGCCGCAATTCATGTACGGCTCAACAGAGCAGCGGTCGCCGGGTTGGACATTCTCAACGCCCGCGCCCACCGCCACCACCTGCACGCCCAGCTCGTGGCCGGGAATGACGGGGTACGTGAAGAACGGCATCTTGCCCAAGTACCCGGATACATCCGTGCCGCAAATGCCCACGCGATGCACCTCCACCAGCGCCTCGCCCGCACCGGGCTGCGCCGGTTCATCGATGTCCGCGTGCGTAAAATGCTCGGGCTTTTCGAGAATGATGGCTTTCATGTTTCGTTTGAAATTAGTTGTTCTCCGGTAGGCCCTCGATGTGGCCGATGTCCATGATCGGTTCGAGGAGCGCCAGCACCCCGGCGAGGAGTTGCTCGTCCATTGGCGTCTCGGTCCACTTGGCCCAGTTGCGGACATTGTCGGGATTCGCACTGCCAGCAATGGTGGTGGTGATGTCCGGATGTGCCACGCAAAATTGGACGGCCAGTTGCGCGATGTCCACGCCCTGCGCGGCGCAGAGGTCAGCGGCTTGCTTGCAGGCTACGCGGACCTCCTCCGGTTCCTTGTGCCACTCAGGCAACGGCGCGTTGGTGAGCAGCCGCGCACAGAACGGGCCGGCATTCATGATGCCAACGCCCTTCTCTTTGAAGTAAGGAATCAATTCAGCGAAACGCGTATTCTGCAGGTGGTAATTGTTGTAGGAGAGAACGACATCCACATCGATTTGATCGATGATGAACGGAAAAATCTTCATCGGATACCCGGAGAAACCGATATATCGCACCTTGCCCGCATCGCGGATCTTTTGGATGGCCGGGATGGTTTCATCGACGATCTGTTGCATTTCCACAAACTCGATGTCGTGGCACAGGATGATGTCAAGATGATCGACGCCCATGCGATGCAGGCTCACGTCGATNCTCTCCNCCACGCGCTTNGCAGAGAAATCAAANTGNTCCAGATCNTACCGGCCGAGCTTGGTGCCGAGGATGAAATCCTCACGCGGCAAATCACGCAACACCTGCCCTAGCAACACCTCACTCATGCCGCGCCCGTAAAAGGGCGAGGTATCGATGAAATTCATGCCCAGCTCCAGCGCCACGCGGCAGGACTGCAGCGCCTCATCGATGGTCACCCGGCGAAACTCCTGCCCCAGCGACGAGGCGCCATAGGAGATCACCGGCAGCTCCAAATCCGTGTTGCCAAGCTTGCGTCGTACCATGTTAAGCAAGGTGTCGTTTGAAGGCGTCGATCGTGGCCTGAGCCGCCGCATCGGAATCCGGCCACGGGAAGGCCTCGGCGGAAGCGTACTTGTCGTAGCCAATCTCCTTCAACGCCGCGGCAACCGGCGCGTAATCCATATGCCCACATCCGGCCGGGCGTCGGTTGCTGTCGACAAAATGCACGTGGCCGATGTGGCGGCCGTAGGTGCGCAGGCCGTCGGCGATGGTCGTTTCCTCGATGTTCATGTGGAACAGGTCGGCGAGGATCACCACGTTTTCCGTTTCCAGCGTGCCGAGAAACGCCACGGCATCCTCGGCGCGATTTAGCAGATTGCTCTCGTAGCGATTAAGCGGCTCGTAAATCAACGGCACGCCGGCCGCCTTTGCGTGTTCGCCCAGTTCATTGAGCGCCTCGCGCAGCCAGTCGAGTGCCTGCTCCTTGCTCACCTCTCCCTCGAACCGGCCTTGCATGGAGCCGATGATGGCGGGGGCGTCCAGTTGCGCGCCGGCATCAATGATGGCGCGGATGAAATTCTTCGCATTCTCGCGCAAGGCGGCGTCCGGCTGGCACAGGTGCCATTTGTGAATCACCCAACCGCCACCGGTACCCACGGCGGCAACTTTGAGGCCATGCTCCGCGGTGAGCGCTTTGAGTTCAGCGACGGGAATGGCGTCGGCATTCGGGGCGAACACCTCGACGGCGTCGTAGCCCAATTCAGCCGCCTTGACGAAGCCGGCGGCGAGGTCGTGCCAAAACACGAACGGACCGCCTTCGGCCTCCTTTACGAGCGAAATGGTGACAGCGGATTTAATCATGCGACAAAGAGACGTTTGAAGTGACGGTCGTACAGGTTTTCGGTGACGTTTTTGCCGACCACCTCGGCATTGGCCTTCAGCAGATCCGTGTATCGCGCGCCTTCCTTGGCCGCGAGCTTGAAGGCAATGTGCAACAACTGACGGAAGTGCTGATTGAACTCCGGATGCTCCTGCACATGGCGCAGCGCGTTGGCGTATTGATCACCGCTCCAGCCGGCCACTGCCTCGGCGGTGGGCAGCTTGTTCGAGTCGATGTCGATCACCGAGGCATACGGCTCACACAGGGCGTCAACGTTCTCCAGCGCATTGGCGTAAATTTCCTTGGCTAACGTCAGCCCTTCACCACCCGCCTCGGCCAGGCCAATCAATTCCTCCAGCCAAGTGGTGCCGGCGGTCTTCACGTGCACGCCGGCGCCGGTGCGTCGCAGGGCATCGCCCATGATCGGGTAAATGGAAAACTTGTCGCTGCCACTATGCACACTGAGTTTGAGATTGGTCGGCAATCCGTACGCCGCAATTGCATGCGCGATCACCGCGAGGTCATCATTAAACTCCTTCTCAAACTGCGCGAGGTCGCCCACGTAATCGACGCCCTTATTGAACCGCCCGGTAAACTTCGGCGCGATGGTTTGCAGTCGTACCCCTTCATCGGCCAACGCGGCGAGGATAATCAATAATTCCGGCGGCGTTTGCGGCGCATCGGTTTCGTCCATGGAAACCTCGGCGATAAAGTCATCCTTGTTCGCCTCGATATGCCGATAAATCGTCCCGGCCTCGGCCACGGCGGCGAGGTATTTGCCGGCCACCTCCTCCACGTACTCTCGCGAAATATCAAACGGCACGTCGATGCCCTCGATGGTCACGCTCCCAATCAACTCCTGATGTTTCTCAACGAACGCCGCCACCGCGCCTTCCGCCGGCGCTTCGCCGATGAAGTCCGCCACATCGATCGTGAAGAAATCCGAGCAGCCCAGATACTTGTCGACCGTATCCATGTTGATGTGATCCGCATCCACATGCCAACCGCGGCCCCAGCCCAGCGCCTCCACCGCCGCCTTGGCTGCGTCGTAAACACTTTGCGGTTCCGAGCCGATAAAGCTGTGCTCGCGGTTGGATTTATTCCAGACCGGGATCACCTCGATCCCCTGCTCCGCCAGTTTCACGCAAGCCTGCAACTGCGCCTCCGCCTGATGCGCAAACCGGTCGCCCACGCCAATGGTGTATTTCTCTAGTGTCATTTTCAATTATAGTGTCCGGAAGGCGCGCTTGGCCAAGCGATGCGTTCCGGGCCGGAAGAGCCTACATCGGCGCGGGGATAACGAACAGCATCAACGTTTTACGGGTCAATCCGCTATCCCGTAAAACCGGCGGGCGGTACCTTCAAAAATCTCAAAGGATTCCTCCCCGCTCAACTCACCCAGCGTCTCTCGCAAGGCCGCATGCGCGCGTGCGTAGCTCCCGGCCAACTCACAAACCGGCCAGTCGGAGCCATACATGCAGCGGCTTGGCCCGAAATGCTCCAGCGCGGCCTCCACGTACGGCTGCAGGTCAGCCGGCGTCCAGTTTGCCCAGTCCGCCTCGGTGATCATACCGGAGAGTTTGCAAAAAACATTCCCGTGCCGCGCTGCAGCCTTGAACGCTGGCAGCCAGTCGTCCATCGACTGGTCGCGAATCCCCGGCTTGGCCAAGTGATCGATGACCATCGGCAGCCCCGGCAGTTCGCGGGCGAGCCGGTCCGCGTGTTTGAGGTGCCGGACGTAAAAGAGCAGATCAAACGGCACGCCATGCTTCTCAAGCACCTTCAGCCCCCGCAACACCGCGGGCCGCACGATGAAATCGTCGTCCGGCTCGTCCTGAGTCACGTGCCGGACACCGACGAATTTCGGATGATCCCGAAACTCCAGCAATTGCTCCTCGCACGCCTCGCTCGCAAGATCGACCCAGCCCACCACTCCCGCGAGCCAGTCGGTCTCCTCCGCCATGGCCAGCGCCCAGCGATTCTCCGCCACGTTGTGCTGCGTCTGCACAAAGATGCTTTGCCGCACGCCGGCGGCATCGAGGTGCGGCTTGAGATCGCTTGGCAGGTAATCGCGCCGGATGGCAGCGAGAGCCGGGTCATCCAGCCAAGCGTAATCAAACGGCTGACTCCGTTGCCAAAAATGTTGATGAGCGTCGATCATTTGACTTCAGGTTGACTTCTGTTTGATAACGCGCGCACCGCCTCGAGCAGTTCCGCAATCTCCGCCTGCGACCATCCATCGTAGAATTGGCCGTACCGTTCCCAAGCGCCGGCGTCNTTGGCCAACAGCAAGGCCAGGTCGGCCTCGCGCTTGGCCAAGGGATGCGAGTCGGCCTTGGCCAGCCATCGNTCCATTCGTTGCGNTACTTTTTCANATGCCATGCTGCAATCACCGNCCAGNGCTTGGNCAAGCGGACAGGCAAGCTAACCGAGAAAATTCATTNCGACGAGACAGATACACTTCAAGCAGAGCTGCCTTGATGAACACTGTTTTAAGAAGAATATTCTAGGTTTTTGCGCGGCGGCAGCCACAATTCCGCGAGCGGCGGCGGGAGGATGTGTGTAGCGAGGCCAGCATCGGCATGGGCGAAGCTCACGATCTTGGTTGAAGCAGGTGGTTCCCGCTCCCCGATAAGGGTTGATGAAATTCAAGCAAACCATGCTGCTGTCTGTGGCGCTGTTCTCCTGCCTCGGGGTGGGGCGGGCTGAACTCGTCTCGCACTGGCCGCTCGACGGCGATGCCGGTGACGTTGTCGGCGATCACGATGGCGAGGCCAGCGGCGGTGTCGTCTTCGGGGCCAAGGGCGCGGCGGCTCACACCGGAACGGCGGCTAAATTTAACGGCTCGACGTCAACCATCACCGTGCCTCATTCCACCGAGCTTAACCCGGAGAGCTTCACGCTGGCATTGTGGGCCAAGTCGAGCGGCGGAGCGGGGGCGTGGAACTCGCCGGTGACCAGCCGGCACGACCTCAACCCTGACAGCCAGGGGTATCTGATCTACGACAGCCAGCCTTCCGGTGTCTGGACGTTTTGGAGCGGCAACGGAACCCGGAGCGGCAACTGGCAAACCCTGGATGGTCCGAAGGTCAAGCTGGGCCAATGGCAGCACATTGCCATCACTTACGATAACGCAACCGAGACGAAGAAACTGTACATTGACGGGAAATTAAGGGTTCAACAAAATGAGTTGGTTGCCCCGAATGACAAGACCCCTTTCAACATCGGTTCCGGGTCGGATTATGGTACGACGTACCACTTTGAAGGGCTCATCGATGACGTTGCGGTTTGGAACAACGCGCTCACTTCAAGAGAAATTCGGAACGTCATGAACAACGGCGTTCCCCGTGGAGCACCGGCTGTGGTCGGTTTTTCCGCAAGCCCCCCGTTGATCCGTTCGGGGCAGACCGTCACGCTGTCGTGGGAGGTTCTACGCGCGGATTCCGTGTCGATCACCCCCGGCGTCGGCGCGGTGGCCAGCGCGTCCGGCCAAGTCGTCGTGTCACCTGACGCGACGACCACCTACACGCTCACAGCCGTNGGCGATTCAACCCCCAACGCGACCGCGCAACTCACAGTCGGGGTCGACGTCGAGGCAATGCCTCTCGTCTTGAGCGAATTCGTTGCCGACAACCAGAACGGGCTTACGGATGCCGATGGCGACCCTGAAGACTGGATCGAAATCCACAACCCAAACCCGTTTGCGATCGAGTTGGAAAGATGGTCGCTGACCGACAATCCGCTGCGCCCGGGCAAGTGGGAGTTCCCGACCCGGAACATTCGCGCCGGCGAATACCTGATCGTTTTTGCGTCTAAAAAAAGCGGCGCACTCGACACGAGTTTCCGGCTTGCCAGAGCCGGTGAATACCTGGCATTGATCAGCCCGGAAGACGAGGTCGTCAGCGAGTTCGCCCCGGCTTACCCGGCNCAATTCAGCGGTGTCTCGTACGGCACCCCGGCTGGCGGCGGGCCACCCGCCTTTCTTAACCCGACGCCCGGTGTCGCCAACGGCCCAGCCTTGACGGAGATCCCACCGGCAGTCACGGACGTCACGGAGAACCCACCCCAACCGACTGCGCAGACCCCGTTGAAGATCAACGCAACGGTCACGCCCCGGGCCGGCGCGGTTGACAGCGTGAAACTGACCTACCGGGTTGGTTTCGGCACCGAAAGGACGATCGCGATGTCCCACAACGGCGTCGGGATTTACTCGGCGACGATTCCCGCATCGGCCTATTCCGCTGGCGACATGGTGCGCTGGTATGTTACCGCGCGCAGTTCTGGCGGCAAGACGACGCGCGAGCCACCATTCCCGAACGCGACCGAGTCGGCGGAGTACCTCGGCACGGTGGTTGCCAACCCTGGCATCGAAACAAACCTGCCACTGTTGCATTGGTTCACGGCTGACACCGCCAACGCCGACCGCCGCCGCGGCACGCGCGCGAGCCTGTTTTTCAACGGCCGCTTCTACGACAACATTTTCTGCCGCATCCGCGGCCAGAGCACCGCCAACTGGCCGAAGCACAAGTACAAGTTCGACTTTTACCGTGGCGGCCATTTCTCCTGGAAGGAGGGCGCGCCTGCCGTCGAGGAGTTCAACGTCAACTCGCATTTCCGCGACGGCTACCTGCGGGAGAATGCGATCTTCGCCTTCCTGAACCAGGCCGGCTCGCCCGCACCGGAGACGATGTATCTCTGGATCAAGCGCAACGGCGGAGACATGGGGTTGTTCTCGTTTGTCGAGCAGGTCGATGAGGAATTCCTCGGCCGGCACGGGTTCGACGGCAGCGGTTCGCTTTACAAGGCAATCAACGTCCCGGCGACGCTCTCGCCGACGGTCAACACCGGTCTCTACCGCAAGTTGTTGCGCAGGGACGAACCGTACACCGACCTCATCGACCTCACGGCCAACATCAACATCGCCAATCCTGATCGCTTTGCCTACGTCGCCGACGAGGTGAACCTGCCGAACTACATCAACGTGATGGCGGCAATGGCGGTGCCAGGCAACCACGACCAGTTGACGAAAAATTATTACCTCTACCGCGACCCCCACCGGCAGGAGTGGTTCCGCATGCCGTGGGATGGTGACGCGGCCCTGCACAACCGGTCGCATGAAAACTGGACCAGCCCGCTCTACGGCGACGCAAAGCACACCCAGGAACTGCGCAACAACGCGCCCAACCCGGTGTGGCAAAACCACCTGCACAGCGCCATCCTTGACAACCCGGTTACCCGCGAGATGTACATGCGCAGGGTGCGAACGCTCGCCGACCGCTACCTCGCGATCCCGCCCGAGCAGCCGGCGACCGTGATCATCCCGGGCGAAGCCGGGGCGGCCAGCGCCTTCTACCACGTGCCCAAGGACGGCTCGCTTGATGCGACCTGGCACAGGCCAGAGTTCGACCCTGTCGCGGCCGGTTGGACGAAGGGACGCCTTGGCCTCGGCTACGAGAACTCGGCAGCGGACTACGCCGACCTCATCTCCACCCGGGTGAAGCCAAGCGAGACCGCCGCGAACGCCAGGTCGATCTACACGCGAATGAAGTTTGACGTCGCCGACCCCGCCGCAATCGCCGGTCTCGTCCTGCAGATGAAGTTCGACGACGGCTTTGTCGCCTACCTGAACGGAACCGAGGTCACGCGGGCCAACGTCAACGGCACGGCGCGGTTCGACTCGGCGGCGTCAAGCAATCATCCCGATTCGCACGCCGCGAAATTCGAGGAATTCATCCTGCCGCGCACGCCGCTGGTCGCGGGCGGGAACGTGCTCGCCATCCATGCGGTCAACCAATCGGCCAACAGCAGTGACATGCTGCTCCTGCCGCAACTGCTCAACCGCGCGGGCGGCGGCGGCTACTTCGAGAATCTCCTGAACGGCTTCGCGGCGCAGATCTCCGCCGACGCTGCGCGCGACCAGCGCCTCTGGGCCGCCGAGGGCATCACCAGCTTCAAGTCCACCCTGTCCAGCATCCTCAACGGCACGCTGCCGACCCGGCGCACCCAGTTGTTCGAAACCTACGGCCCGTCCGGCAGCGGATTGATCCCCGAATCCGAGCCCGCGAACCCGGTCGTGAGTTTCGGGTCGGTCGAGTTCAACCCCGATTCCGGGAAACAGGACGAGGAGTTCATCGAGATCATCAACACCAACGCCTACGCCGTCGACCTGAGCGGCTGGAGGGTCGAGGGCGGGGTCGATTTCACCTTTCCCCCCGGTGCCGTCATTCCTGCAGCCGGCGCCGACCCGGAACGCGGCAAACTGTTCCTCACCCCGGATGTCGCTGCGTTTCGCGGCCGGGCCAGCTCGCCAACCGGCGGCGAGTCACGACTCGTGATCGGCAATTACTCCGGCCACCTCTCCAACGCCGGGGAACAACTGACGCTGTACGACGCAAACCGGCGCCCCGTGGCAACCACGACCACGCCCGCGAAACTGAGTGACGCGCAGCAGTTCCTCATCGTCAGCGAAATCATGTACCACCCGTCAGACCAAAGGGGCGGCAGCGAGTTTATCGAGGTCATGAACACCAGCGACTCGGTGACGCTTGGCCTCGGCGGCNTGCGGTTTACCCGCGGGATNCAGTTTGGCTTCGCACCCGGGACACGGCTCAAGCCGGGCGGGCGGCTCGTCATCGCGCAATCCCAGTTCGAGAACGGCACCGCGCTTGGCAACGGCGGCGAGACGATCAAGATCGAAGACGCGAACAACTCGACCGTGGCGGAGTTCGCCTACGACGATGCCGCACCTTGGCCAACGGCACCGGATGGCGGCGGACCAAGCCTAGTCTTGATCCGGCCCGNGACACGCCCGGACCCGAACATTGCCGCCCACTGGCGCAGCAGCGCGTTCAGCGGCGGCAGCCCTGGCAACGCCGACGCGATCCCTTACGGCGGCGGGGATCCGATCGCCCACGCCATTGTCGGTTCGCCCCGAGTCATCCTTGCCGGTGACGGCACCCTGCTTTACAGCTACACCCGCCGGGCGAGCGCGGAATCGGTCAGGCTCACGGTGGAGTGGTCAGAAAACCTGGTCACCTGGGAAACCGCCGATCGCGCCGGAGCCACCTCCGTCGCTGATTTCGAGGCCGGCACCGTGCGTGAATTCCTGCCGTTCCCGCTTGGAAACCGCAGGTTCGCCCGCCTGAAAGCCACCGTTATTCCCGGGCACCAGCCGTAAATGGGAAGCCGCAAAGCGCTTGGCCAAGCGCTTGGTTGTTCAACTCAACACGAAGAGCGCGAAGCGCATGAAGATATTTGGAGTGCGGTGGCAAGCGCAGCGCGACACCGCTTTCGTCGGTTTGCCGGTTCCCGTTACTCCGTGCGCGGTTGAAAGCTCCGTCGACGCTTCGCTCTGCCGGAGCACTCCAAAGAGCG